>CAZQUC010000313.1:1741-5392 GCA_964596095.1 uncultured Enterobacteriaceae bacterium | reverse complement strand
ATGAGGGAGGCTACAAATACTCCCACGATTATGAAGGCGGCTATGTGCCCCAGGCGTATCTACCCGAAGGCCGCCGCTTCTACCACCCCACCGATCACGGCCAGGAAAAACGCATCAAAGAACGCCTCGAATACTGGCGCGCCCGCTTCGAGGCGGAAGCACGGCCGTGAAGGAGCCGGCATTACGGCCGGCGCCTCCGCGCGGAGCCGGAAAAAGCGCGATCCATTTTCCCCGCCAACGACCACCTACTCCGGCACAGCGTTCCCCGCTTTACTCCGGCCGCAACGCCCGCGTCTGCGCCTCGGTAGGCAAATGGGCCGCCATCCACGCGCGTGCATCTTCCGGGGCGGACTCATTCCACCGCCGCACGACGTTCACCTGGGTGTCCAGGCGCATCGCGGGATCGCTGATCGCCGTCGCCCACACGATGGCATCCTGCGGGCTTTCTCCCGCCAGGATTTGCGAAAACGCATGAATGGCCGAGTCGCGCTCGCGGCCCGGCGACATGCGCACCAGTTCCATGCTCGAGGCCGTGGGATCCTGGCGCGCCCATTCGGAGAAAACTTGTTGATACGCCTCTTCTTGCCCCGGACTGGGCGGCAGCGATTGCGTCCACTGCAACGCCGCGAGCACGTCTTGGTCGGCAATGCGGTCGGCCACCCGCGCCACCGCCTGTCGCATGTCGGGAGCCGTCGAGCTTTCAGCGGCCCACGCCGCGCCGGAGCGCGGGTCCACCTGCATATACTGGCGCGCCACCACTTCCAGCGCGGAGCCGCGCAACGCCTCCTCCGGCAATTCGGCCGCCCAACGCGCCGTGGACGCCAGACCGTGCGCCAGTTGTTCCCGCGCCGCCACCCGGATCAGTTCCCTCCCCACGCCCTCTCCCATTTCCTGGATATAATCCACCGCTGCCGCCGGATCGGAACGCGCCAGCCCGCGGACAAAACCCTCCTGCAACAACCGCGCGTCGTCGCGGTCCCGATCGGAAGATTGTTCCAGCCACGCCCGCGCGGTCGCGGCGTCCCGCCCCGCCCATCCGGCCATGGCGGCCGACCGTTCTTCCTCGCCCTTGAGCGCGGCCAGCGCTCCCGCGCCATCCCGCGCTCCCCACGCCGCGCATAGCAGCGACCGGAGGAGAAGGCTTCGCTCTCCCGATCCCGAACCCCCACCCGAGAGCAAGGCCTCGAAGGCGGCCGGCGCGTTCTCCGGGGTCAGGCACTCCAACAGTTGGGTGAAGCGCCTCATGCCGCGCACCGGATCGGGATCGCCCACGGCCTCCGCCACGGCCGCGGCCATTCCCTCGGGCGGCAGGATCCCCGCGCCATCCATCCAGGACCGCAACCACGCCAACGTGTCCGTCGTGCCGGCGGTGATCGCCCGCTGCGCAGGGCCGATGGGCCGGGCGGCGTCGGTCGTGGTTCCGGGAAAAGCCGCGGGCGGCGACATCGGACGCGCTCGCGATTCCCTCCTCATTTCGGGTTCTCCGCGACGAGCCACCACCAGGCAGGCGACCACGGCAACCAAAGCCCACGCGGCATGAGTGACCAACATTTCTTTTCTCATAGGTCGGTCGGCGGGGGAAATGCCGCGCCATCGCTCCTCATTGCATCCGTTCGCCCACGGGAAGTCAAGATAATTTCCTCCGCCGGCTCAAGGGCCCGCGCTGGCGGCCGGATCGCCGATCCCCGAACGACTCAGACAGGATGGCCCATGGCGGCGGCGAGGAGGGTTTCCTGGGTGGCGGTGGCGGCGGTGAATTCGCCGGAGAAGCGGCCCTCGTGGAGCATGAGGAGGCGGTCGCTGAGGCCGATGAGTTCGGGGAGTTCGCTGGAGACCAACACCACCGCGCGGCCGTCCGCGACGAGGCGGTTGATGAGTTGATACACTTCCAGCTTCGCCCCGACGTCGATGCCACGCGTGGGTTCGTCGAGGAAGACGACCTTCGGGCCGGTCATGAGCGCTTTGCCCAAGACGACTTTTTGCTGGTTGCCGCCGGAAAGGCCGCCGGCGCGCGCGGTCAGGTCGGCGGCTTTGATGCGCAAGGAGTCGGCGAAGCGCTGGCCGGCTTGTTGCGCGGCGGCGGGGTCGATCAGGCAGTGGTGGGTGAGCGACCGCAGCGAGGAGAGGGTGAGGTTCCAGTCGATGGATTGGTCGAGATGCAGGCCGTAGCGGTGGCGGTCGTCGGTGACCATGACCAAGCCGCGCTCGATGGAAAGCGCGGGCGTGGCGTAGGTGTGGTCGTGGCCGGCCAAGGTCACGCGTCCGGACCGGCGATGTCCCCACGCGCCGAAGAGATGCTGCAACAACTCGGAACGGCCGGCGCCCATGAGGCCACCGATCCCGAGCACTTCGCCGGCGCGAACGACGAAGGAAAGATCGTGCAGGCGCAACGGGCCGCGCGGGGTTTCGGCGCCGTGAAGTCCCTCGACGCGTAGCAGGATGTCGCCGGGGGCCGACGGGCGCTCACGGGGATAGAGGTCGGTGATCTCGCGGCCGACCATGTGGCGGATCAAGGCGGGGATTTCCAATTCATCCGCGCGCCACGTGCCGATGCTGGCGCCGTCGCGCAGGACGGTGATGCGGTCGGCGAGGCGTTTCACTTCGGCGAGTTTGTGCGAAATGTAGATGATGGCCACGCCGGCCGCACGCAGGCCGCGCACGATGTCGAGGAGGATGTCCACTTCGGACTCGGCGAGCGCGGCGGTGGGTTCGTCGAGAATGAGCACGCGCGAATCCTGGCCGAGCGCCTTGACGATTTCGACCAATTGCCGCTGGCCGATCCCCAGCGTGTTGACCGGCGCGGAGGGGTCGAGCGTGACATTGAACCGCCGCAACAACGCCGCGGCCTCGACCTGGGCGCGGTCGTGATCGACGAGGCCGAAATGGCGCGGCTCGCGGCCAAGGAAAATGTTTTCCGCCACACTCATCTCGCCGACCACGGCCAGTTCCTGCTGGATGACGCCGATGCCGGCGGCGGTGGCCTCGGCGAGGGTGCGGAAGCGGACCTCCTCGCCGTGGAGGCGAAGCTGCCCCTCGTAACTGCCATGCGGGTGCAGGCCGGAAAGCGTCTTGATGAGCGTGGATTTGCCCGCGCCGTTCTCGCCGCAGAGCGCATGCACTTCGCCGGGCCGCACGTCGAATCTCACGTCGCGCAACGCGGTGACGCCGCCAAAGCGTTTGGTGAGGCCGCGGGCTTCGAGAATGGGGGTTGGTTCGGACATGGGGATGAGGCCGTTAATCCATGAAAAAGATGACGTATTTTTTCACAGAAGAAAGGGAAGGAAGCAAAGCAAACGGCGGAACTCTTCGCTTCCTTTGCTGCCTTCTGTAAAATTTTTTCACGGCCGTTTTTTGTCGTGAGGCTTCGGTGAGAAGGCTCATTCGCCAAGGGTGCGGCCCAATTCGCGCAGATAGGTGTAAGGGTAAATGCCGGTGCGGTGGCCGTCGCTGAAGGTGAAGAGCAGCGCGTAACCACCGATGACCTGCCAGCCGGTGACGGTCACGCCGGCGTAATCCGTGCGGTCGGACCCGCCATGCACCCGGCCGGTGAGGTCGCGCTCGCCCATCGTCTCCGCGCTCGGCGAGGCGGCGCGCAGGCGGTCCATCGGCAAGTAATCTTCGTGGCCGTCGGACCAGCGGACGGCGAGGAGG
>CAZQUC010000313.1:0-1641 GCA_964596095.1 uncultured Enterobacteriaceae bacterium | reverse complement strand
GATTGGTTGAAAGGCGAATGATCGCCGTATTATCTCATTGTCCTACTATCTTATTATCCCACTACCCCTCTTCCCGAAGCCAACGGGCAGCGTCTTTGGCGAAATAGGTCAGGATGAGATCGGCGCCGGCGCGGCGGATGGCGGTGAGGCTCTCCAGCACGACCTTGCGCTCGTCGAGCCAACCGGTGGCCGCGGCGGCTTTGATCATGAGGTATTCGCCGCTGACCTGATACGCCGCCAAGGGCAGCGGGGTGGCGGCCCGCAGCGCGGCCAGCACGTCGAGATACCAGCCCGCGGGTTTGACCATGAGGAGGTCCGCGCCTTCGGCTTCGTCGAGCGCGGCTTCGCGCAGGGCCTCGCGCACGTTGGCGGGATCCATCTGGTAGGTCTGCTTGTCGCCGTGGCGAGGGGCGGAATCGAGCGCGCCGCGGAACGGGCCGTAGGCGGCGCTGGCGTATTTGGCGGTGTAGGAAAGGAGGGACACGTCCTGGTGGCCGGCGGTGTCGAGCGCCTCACGGAGCGCGCCGACGCGGCCATCCATCATGTCGCTGGGCGCGACGACATCTGCGCCGGCGGCGGCATGACAGAGCGCCTGCTCACGCAGGATGGCGACGGTTTCGTCGTTGAGAATGCGGCCGTCCTCCGCCAGCAACCCGTCGTGGCCGTCGCTGCTGTAAGGGTCGAGCGCGACGTCGGTGATGACGGCGACATCGGGCAGTTCGCGCTTGAGCCGGCAGATGGCGCGGGGCACGAGGCCTTTGGGGTTGGCCGATTCTTCCGCGCGCGGTGTTTTCAAAGCCGGGGCGATGGCGGGAAAAAGCACGACCGCGCGCACGCCGAGTTCGCGCGCGGCGGTGGCTTCGCGGACCAGGCTGTCCAACGAAAGCCGCGCGCAGCCGGGCAGGGCGTCGATCGGCTCGTCGCCGGGGCCGTCCTTGATGAACAACGGCCAAGCGAAATGCCCCGCGTGCAGGCGCGTCTCGCGCACCCATCCGCGCACGACGGCGGACTTGCGGTTGCGGCGCGGCCGGGACGGCAGGTCGAGATGGAATGAGGCGTCGGACATGAGACGGGGGCCGTCCGGGCGGAAAACGCGGCGGCTTCTCTCTGTTTTACCCGCGCGGCGAGGTCTGCAAATGAAACGTCATCCGTGCGGACGGCGATCCTACTCAGACAAGCGACGCTCGGAGCCGATCCGGCCCAGGCAAAGACGCGAACACCCGCGCTTGCCAAACCGGAGCGTCAATGAGAGAATGATCAGCATGAGCACCTTGGCCTTGGAAAAGCTTCCGGAAAGCGTGGATACGCTGTCCGCGTTGATCCATGAAGGGAAAACCGTGCATTTGACGGAAGGAGGACGCTTGGTGGCAACGGTGGTTCCGCCGGCGAAGCAACCGGTAGCCGGAGGCCGCAAACGAGCGAAAGCGACCGTGATCGAAGTATTGGAGGCATGCCGGCCTCATCGGCGTCCGCGTCCGGAGCGCCATTTCACCGCGTTTCTGCGCACGGAGCGTGATCGGGAATGACGGGCTTTGCGGACACCAGCTTTTTGTTGGCCCTAGTGGTGGACGATGAGCATTCGACGAAAGCGGAGCGCTGGGTGAGAAATCATCTCGAACCCCTTTATGCGACGGACTTGGT
>CAZQUC010000312.1:0-5410 GCA_964596095.1 uncultured Enterobacteriaceae bacterium | reverse complement strand
GCGAAACCCTGCCCACGGCCATGCCTTACCGCGTGCAGGCCTGGGCGTTCGGCGATGATCTCGCAATGGTCTTTCTCGGCGGCGAGGTCGTCGTCGATTACGCCACCCGGCTGAAATCCGAATACCGCCACCTCTGGGTCCATGCCTATGCCAACGACGTAAAGGCCTACATTCCCTCCACGCGCATTCTCCGCGAAGGCGGCTACGAAGGCGGCGCGGCCTTGCCCTACTATGATCAGCCCGCCCGGCTCGGACCGCTCACGGAGGAGCTGATCGCCGGCGAAGTCGCCAAGCTCGTGCCCGCCGCTTTCCGCGTGTCGAAGATGGAAGGCGTGGGCCCGCCGACCACGCCAAAGGAATCGCTGGAGCGCATCACCACCAAGCCCGGCTTCACCGTCGAGCTGGTCGCCTCTGAGCCGCAGATCGTCGATCCCGTGGCCATCGACTTCGGCGCGGATGGCCGGCTGTGGGTGGTGGAAATGCACGACTACCCCAGCGGTCTCGATGGAAAGCCCGGCGGGCGCGTCAAGGTCCTCGAAGATCCCGACGGCGACGGTTTTTACGAAAAGGCCACGCTCTTCCTCGACGGCCTGCCGTTTCCCACCGGCGTGATGGCCTGGCAAAAAGGCGCGCTCGTTTGCGCCGCGCCCGACATCCTCTACGCGGAGGACACCGATGGCGATGGCCGCGCGGACAAGGTCGAGAAATGGTTCACCGGCTTCCATACGGAAAATTTCCAGGCTCGTGTCAATGGCCTCAGCTATGGCTTGGACCACAAAATTTACGGCGCGAATGGATTGCTCGGCGGCGTCATTACAAGCCTGACCAGTGGCCCCGAAGTCGATCTGCGCGGCCGTGACTTCCGCATCGACCCCGCCACGAAGACGCTCGAACCCGTCGCCGGTCTCACCCAGCAAGGCCGCGTGCGCAACGATTGGGGCGATTGGTTCGGCAGCGACAACAGCAACTTCGCCTGGCACTACCCGCTGCCGGAGCGCTACCTCCGGCGCAATCCCACCGTCGCGCCACCGACCCAGCGCGTGCGCGTGGAGCAAAGCCCGCGTGTCTTCCCCACCAGCCGCACGCTGGCGCGCTTCAACGATCCCAGCCACGCCAACCGCGCCACCGGCGCCTGCGGCGGCGGCATCTATCGTGATGTATTGTTAGGCGCGGGATTTTACGGCGATTACTTCGTCAATGAATCGGTCCACAACCTGACCACCCGCCTCAAGCTCGAGCCGCAAGGCGCGACCTTCACCGGTCCGCGCGCGGATGACGAACAAGCGTCGGAATTTTTCTCCTCGTCCGACAACTGGTCGCGGCCCGTGCAGGTCCGCACCGGGCCGGATGGCGCGCTGTGGATCGTGGACATGTATCGCTACGTCATCGAGCACCCGCGCTGGATCCCCGCCGAAACGCTCGCCAAACTCGACGTGCGCGCCGGCGCGGACCAAGGCCGCATCTACCGCGTCTATCCTAAGGACGCGACGCTCCGTCCCATCCGAGACCTGACTCAGCTCAGCGCGCCCGAACTCGTGACCGAGCTCGACACGCCCAACGGTCCGACCCGCGATCTCATCCAGGCGCGGCTCGTGGAGTTGGGCGATGCCAGCGTCGCGGAGGCGTTGACCGCACTCGCGGCGCAAAGCGATTGGCCCGCCACGCGCGTGCAGGCCTTGGCCACGCTCGATGGCCTGCGGGCGTTGAAATCGGAGACGCTGCTCACCGCGTTGCGCGACCCGCATCCCGGCGTGCGCCGCTTCGCGCTGACGCTCAGTGAGCCGTTTTTGCAAGACGCGCCCGATCTCCTCGCCGTCGCGGCCACGCTCGCGGACGATCCCGACGCCGCCGTGCGCTACCAGTTGGCGCTCAGCTTGGGCGAAAGCCGCTCGCCGCTCGCCGCGCTCGCGCTCGGACGGCTCGCGCGGGACGGCATGGCCGATCCGTGGCTGCGCACGGCCATTTTGACTTCCAGCACCCATTTTCCCGGCGACGTGCTGGAGGCCGTGCTCGCCTCGCCGGCGGACACGCCCGGTCGCGGCGAGTTGACCGGCGGGCTCATCGCCACCGCCGTGGCTTCGGGAGATAAACCCGTGCTCGAAAAGATCGTCGCCGCGCTCGCTTCCGGCGCCGCCGCCGATCCTGCCTCCGAAGCCTGGCGGTTCACCGCGTGGGCGGACTTTCTCCAGGCTCTCGATCAGCGCGGTCTTCGGTTGGATGATCTCATCGCCGGCGTCACCAATGAAGGAACGGCGGCCGCCTCCAATCTCCGCCGATTGGGAGACAGCGCGGCCGCGCTCGCCTTCGACGCCGGGCAACCCGTGGCCTTGCGCCAGGCGGCGCTTTCATTGTATGGCCTGCGCCCGGACCTGACGGAGCCGGATCTCGCGCGGCTGGCCGCGTTGTTTGAGAACGCCGTGGAAGAGCCGCTGCGTCCCGCCGCGCTTGCCGCCTTGCGCCGCCAACAAGGCGCGACGTTGCCGCGCGTGTTGCTACGTGATTGGCCGCGCCGTTCGCCGGTGGCCCGTGCCGCGTTCGTCGAAGTGTTGCTGGAGCGCGACGAATGGCTCGCGCCCTTGCTCGACGCCTTGGAAGGCGGCCACGTTTCCGGCGCGGAGATTCCCGTGCCGCGCCGCGAGCGCTTCGTGAAGCACGCCGACGCCGGCCTGCGCGCACGGGCGGAGCAAGTCTTCGCGGCTTTTCAACCTTCGCGCCGCGCCGACGTGCTCGCCGCCTACAAAGGCGTCGCGGACTTGAAGGGCGATCAAAGCCAAGGCCGCGAGGTCTTCCAACTCGCCTGCGCCATTTGCCACGCCCATCGCGGCGTCGGTCACACGGTGGGACCGGACCTCGCGCCCTTCCGCGACAAGGGCGTGCCGGAATATCTTGAGGCGATTCTCAACCCCAACGCGATCATCGAACCGCGATATTTGAATTACGTCGTCGAACTCACCGACGGGCGCTCGCTGTCCGGCCTCATCGGTAACGAAACATCCAACAGCCTGACCCTCCACCAGCCCGCGGGCTTGCAGGAGACGGTGCTGCGTTCGGCCATCAAGAGCATGACCGCCTCGCCGCTTTCGCTGATGCCGGAAGGGCTGGAGCACGCGATCCCGCCACCACGGATGGCCGATCTCATCGCCTTCCTTAAAGGCGGCGCGCCGCGTCCCTTCGGCAGCGCCACCGCCGAGTCGGCCGCCGCCGCGTTGCAGGACTTCGGTCCGAGCGAAGCCAACGGCCTCGCCAAGATCACCGTGGCCGCGACCCTGTTCGACTACACGAGCTGGCTCGGCTCGTTGCCTTTCGCGCACTGCCACCAGACCGATGGCAAGGAGAAAGTCGTTTGGCGCACCGCGCCCGCGCCGGACGAGATCGCGCCCGAGCAAACGTATGACTTCCGCTTTCCGGGCGGTCTCGGTTTTCTCAGCCAACCCAAGGGAACTTTCACGCTGGCGTTTGGAGGCAAGAAGGAACTGGAGTTCGACGTCGAGTTACGGGAGCACCAATGGAAAAACGATGACGGCTCCGCGGTGCTGACCTACGAGCCGAAGGAAGTCGGCCCGCAGGACAGCAACGGCATCTTCACCCTCCGCGTGCGCGGCTCCCGTCTCACCGCCGGCCAGCCGCTGGTGCTGGAAGTCACCGGTTCCGCCGCCGGCAGCCAGCGGTGGTTCGGGGTGTATGCCTATGCCCGCGACCAGTTGGAAATCACCGAAGAAGCCAGCGACCTCCCGCTGGCCCGCCAGATCATCGCGCCGCCAACACCCAACGCCCGTCGCTTGGAAATCATCCGCGCGCATCCCGAACGCTCCGCCGAATTTCTCAAGGACATGGTCGCGGATCTCGAGCCCGGCACGCCCGAGGAATACCGCCGCATCCCGTGGATTTGGAACGTCACCATCGCCGCCGGCCGCCGCAACGACGCGGAGGAAATGCGTCGCCTGCTGGAAATTTCCCTGCCACAGATCGGCCGGCCCTTGCGCGACTGGGAATGCGTCGTCATCGGCGGCGGCCTCATCAATGGCGTGAGCTTGGAGAACGTCTGGCCGCGCGGACGTTTCCGGGAAATTATCGGCGACGATCAGGCGCTCGCCCGGCGCTGGCAGCACGCGTTGGAGGAAGCCTTCGTGATGGCTGACAACGAGAAAGTTCCCCACGGCACACGCTACGATGCCCTGCGCATGACGCCGCTGCTGCCTTGGGAAAAAGCTCAGGACCAACTCACGCGCTACCTCGGCAAGGAGGTGAACGCCGAGTTGCAGCAAGGCGCGGTCAGCGGCCTCGCCGACGTGGAGCATCCGGAGGCCGCGCGATTGTTGATCGACCACTTCGCCGGCTTCACACCGGGCAACAAAAACTTTGCGCTCGACGCTCTGTTGCGCGGCCCCGAGCGCACCGCCGCGCTCCTGCAAGCCCTCGCGGAGAAAAAGATCCCCACCGACGCCTTGGGTGACGCGCGCAGGCAAAAGCTCCTCGACCTCGCCGACTCCGCCCTACGCGACCAAGCCCGCGCCGTGTTGGGGCAACCGTGATCCATGATGGCTTCTGACGTCTCTCCACATCACCAACACCGAGCGTGCTGGTGGTGGCTTGTCTTCGCGCTGGTGACCGGAGAGACGTTTGCCCAGGCCCGGTTGACCGAACTGCAACCCCTCAATACGAACGGCCCGCGGGATCAGGGCGGCGCGCTCCAGCCGTGGATCGAACTTTGGAATCCGAGCCCCAGCACGGTGCTGAGCGTCGCCAATTACCGGCTGGTGCATGACGGCTTCAACTGGGTGTTTCCCGCTATTCGGATCATGCCGGATGAGCGGATCGTCGTCTTCGCTTCCGGGCAGGATCAGCGCGTCGCGACCGCGCCCCTCCACACGAATTTCACCCTCAACCCCGCCGGGGGCACGCTGGAATTGCGCCATAGCAACGGCAGCGTCTTGTCTGTTTTCAACTACCCGGCGCTGTCTCCCGGCGTGAGTTGGGGCCGTGACGAATGGGACACGGCGGTCACGCCCGGGTGGACCGGCGTTTATGACACGCCGACGCCGGGAGAACGCAATAGTCTTCGTGGCGCGGCCATCGCCGGCGCGGTCGTCTTCGATCAACCCAGCCAGGCTTTTCTCGGGACATTGACTGTGAGCCTCTCGCAGGCCGCGCCCGAACCGGGGGCCGAAATTCGCTACACCACCGACAAAAGCGTGCCCACCGCCGCCTCGCCGTTGTATGAGGGGCCGATCACGGTCAATGCCACGCGGATGGTCCGGGCCCGCGTTTTCAAGCCCGGCCTGCTGCCCGGTCCCACGGCGACCCAGGCCTATTTGCAGCTCAATGCCACGACGCGGAATTTCAGCACGCGCATTCCATTGGCCGTGCTCAGCTCGTTCTCCACCACCGCGCCGCCCGCCGATGGCGACCA
>CAZQUC010000311.1:3927-5423 GCA_964596095.1 uncultured Enterobacteriaceae bacterium | reverse complement strand
GCATCGGTCTGCCAGTTCTCGACCCGCAAACCCGGGACGCGCTGAAATTCGCGGAGATTGCGGGTGATCACCGTGGCGTTCAGGCTGAGCGCGTGGCAGGCGATGATGAGATCCCGATCACCGATCTTGTTCCCACGGCTTTCCAGATGGTAGCGGGTTTTCGCATACAGGGTGGCGAAGTCCTCCCGCAGCAGTTCCAGCGGCAGGAGGCGTTTAAGCTTGGCGACCGTTTTGAGGAAACGGGAACTGCCCAAGGCCTGATCCGCCTTGTGCGCGCCGAATTCAAGCTCGGCCAGCACCATGATGGACAGCGTCAGCGTGCCCGCCGCCATTTCCTGATTGAGCCGGGCGCTCAGGGCAGGCGATTTGTTGGCGAAATGCGCCGAGAAGCTGTTCGTGTCCGGCAGATAGATCATTCCGATTCCCGTGGCAGATTGGGGGCTTGGTTCGGTTCGATGTCCGGAAAATCAGGACAGCTTCCTTGCAGCGCGGCGAAGGCTTTGGCGCGCTGGCGGCGATCGTCCTCATCGGTGATGAGCAGGCCCTGCGGCGTCCGGCTGATGGTGACGACGCGGGACTTGAGCCGGAAGGCGCGGGGCAACCGAATGGCCTGGGAATTTCCCGACATGAACACTTTGGCCGTGGCGGTCATGGCTCAATGTATGCACCGGATATACGGAAGCAAGGGAAAGGGCGGGAATATTCCTTTTTCGGATGAATCTGCAAAGACGTGAGCGCACCTCCGCAAGCGCGCGCCCTACCTCTTCACCACAGAGAAATATTCGTATCATTCGTTCCATTCGTGGTCCCTCTCAACGGAACCACCCTTTGATCCGCTGCCAGAACGACGGTCCGCCGTCGCCCGTCGCGTCGTTCGCGCCCGCGCCATCGGCCCGGCGGCCGGCGGGGCGAAAGCGTCCCCCCTGATGCACCGCGCAGGCTTCGGTGGCGAAGCGATCGAGCAAATCCACCGGCGCTTCGGTGGTGACGGCGTGGCCCGCGGCGCGGCAGCCTTCGGTGGCGAGCCGGCCGCTGACTTCACACAACGTGACTTTTTCGACCAGCACGTCGGGCGTGGGGTCTTCCTCGGGATACCCGAGCGCGGCCGCTTCTTTCATGACGCCGACCCATACGGGCAGCGCGAGACTGCTGCCGTAGCCGGAGGCGGAAATGCGCTGCGGCTGGTCGAGGCCGACCCACACGGCGCAGGTGAGTTTCTTGGTGAAGCCCAGGAACCAGGCGTCCTTGAAATCATCGGTGGTGCCCGTCTTGCCCGCCGCCGGCGCGGTGTAGCCGAGCGCGCGGGCGGAGGCGGCGGTGCCGCCTTTGCCGAAGACTTTCTGCATCATCCTCGTCACGCTCCACGCCGCGCCCGGGGCCATCGCGGGGTAACTCATGGGTTCGTTGCGGAAGATCACGTCGCCCTCGCGGTTCTCCAGATGATGGATGACATGCGGCCGCATCTTTTCGCCGGCATTGGGAAAGGCCGTGCAGGC
>CAZQUC010000311.1:0-3827 GCA_964596095.1 uncultured Enterobacteriaceae bacterium | reverse complement strand
GGGAACAACCCGGCCTGCACGCCCGCCGTATAGACGAAGGGTTTGAATGTGGAGCCGACCGGACGCGAGGCCAGCAGCGCGCGGTTGAACGGGCTCTCCTGGTAATCACGCCCGCCCACCACTGCGAGCAGCGCGCCGGTTTCATTGTCGAAGACCACCACCGCGCCTTGCACGTAGTCGGGCGCGCCTTGGGCCTCGCCACGCGCCACGCGCTCGCGCCATTGGGCATGGGTCGGATGCGCGTAACCGCGGGTCTTTTCCACCGCGGCCAGCCGTTGCTCCAGCGCCTGCTCGGCGGCGGCCTGGAGCTTCAGGTCGATGGTCGTGTAAATATGCAGGCCGCCGTCCTCCTCGTCTTCGGCATCGAGCAGGCGCGCCAGCTCGCGGCGCACGGCGTCGAGCGCATAGGTTTCGCGTCCGCCGGCGACCGGCTCCGGCTGGATCCGCGTGGCCACTTGTTTGGCGGCCTCCGCTTGCGCGGGCGAAAGGCGGTCTTTCGCCACCATGCGGTCCAGCACCATGTTCCGGCCCGAGAGCGCGATGTCGGGAAAGCGGAACGGCGAAAACTTGTTCGGCCCGCGGATGATGGCTGCCAGCATCGCGCCCTCGTCGAGCGTCAGGTCGCGCGCCGGTTTGCCGAAATACGCCTGCGCCGCGCGTTCGACGCCGTAAAGCCCGCTGCCGAAAAAAATCCGGTTCACATAGAGTTCGAGGATTTCGTCCTTGGGCTTGGCGCGCTCGATCCGCCGCGCGAGGGCGATTTCCAGCAGCTTGCGGTGCAGAGACTTTCCTTTCAACGCATAGGAATTGCGGGCCAATTGCATCGTCACCGTGCTCGCGCCCTGGGTGAAATCCCGGTCGCGCACGTCCCGCGCCAGCGCCCGCGCGAGGCCGTAGTAATCCACCCCGTCATGCTCGTAAAACCGGTTGTCCTCGCGCACCAGCAGCGCGTCGAGGAAGTGCCGCGACACCTCCGCCAGCGGCACGACGACGCGGTTCTCGCCATGCAGCCGGCCCATTTCCTCGCCATGCACATCGTAAACGATCGACCGCTCGGGCATCGCGCCCAGTTGCCGGAGATCGTAACCACGCGCCAAGCTCGAATACACCACCCACACCCCGATCCATGCCACCCCCGCCAGCCCGCCCGCGACGATCCCCAGTCGCAACGGCCAGCGCAGCCACCACGGCAACCGGCTGATCCACCGGCTGGCGCGGGCCACGTCACGCGCGGTTTTTTTCGTGCCTTCCGAGCGACTCATCATGGGAACATCCGGTGAAGAAGCGTCCTGTCATCTCGCTTTGTGGGGGAAAAGTCGGACGGTCCCCGTTGACGAACTCTCCCCGGCTGGAATACGCTCGGCCAGCACCACGTGGTTTTTGCGCAAAAAAGCACTTGTCTCCTCCCTCCCCGGCCCGATTCGTTCCCCACCTTGCAAACACCGTGTAACCGCCCGCCTTGTCCCGCGTCCTTCCTTTTGCTTACCCTCATTGTTTCCCCCACACCCCGTCACTCACTTCCTTCCATGAAAGCCGTCTTGCCGCTGATCGCAACGCTCGCCCTGGCCGGCAGCGGACTCCCGCTGCGGGCACAAGCGCCAGCCGCCCTTCCGGATAATTTTCTTCCCTATGATGTGGACCAGGATGGGAAACTCTCCCGCGAAGAATGGCAGGCGTGGCTGGATGACAACCAGCCCGGCAAGCAGAAAAACGTGTGGGACACGAATTCGGACGGCAAATTGTCCCCGCAGGAAATCGCCACCGGCCGCGAACTCATCCGCCGACGCCTGGAACTGAAATTCCGTGAGCGATTCCGCGAAGCGGATGTCGATGAAGACGGGCGGCTCTCGCTGGAGGAATTCTCGGGCACCGTGCCCAAGGAAGTGGCCGCCGCCCGCATCCGCAAAGCCTTTGAATTACTCGATGTCGATGGGGATGGCTTCATCAGCGTGGAGGAATTCCTCGCCTCCGGAGGAGTGGGGCCGCTGCGCCGCCCGCCGTCGGCCTCCCTCATCCCAAAGACCGCGCCGTCCGCCGCGCCCGAGCTGCCACCGCTAGCGACGCCCACACCGCCGCCGCCGTGATTTTCCCCCGGAGCTTTGGAGCTGGCGGGAGGATCATAGTCATGCCAAACCCCCTTTGGTTCGCTCGCCAGCTTCAATGATCTTTTCCCGCGCTTCGTGACTGTTTATTCACTCGCCGGAGAGTTGACCTTGGAAAGAAAGCGTGCGTGGGTCACGCCATGTTGAGACGCTCTTGCCTCGCCGTGCTCATGGGAATCGCCGCTCCTCTCTTCGCCCAGGACGCTCCACCGCTGCCCACCATCATCGCCCACCGCGGCGCTTCCGGCGACGCGCCGGAAAACACCCTCGCCGCCTTCCGCCTCGCCTTCGATCAGGCGTCCGACGGCATCGAAGGGGATTTTTACCTGACCAAGGACGGCCACATCATCGCGCTGCACGACGCCGACACCAAGCGCACCGCCGGCGGCGTCGCGCTGAAGCCCCACGAAAGCACGCTGGAGGAATTGCGCCGGCTGGATGTCGGCGCGTGGAAAGGCGAAAAATTCCAGGGCGAAAAAATACCCACCTTACAGGAAGTGTTCGCCGCCATCCCGCCCGACAAGGAATTCTTCCTCGAAGTCAAAAGCGGCCCGGAGATCGTGCCCAAGCTGGTGGAGGCGATCAAAGCCGCGCCGGTGGCGCTGGAGAAGATCACCGTCATTTGCTTCAAAGAGCCCGTGCTCGCCGCCCTCAAGCAAGCCCTGCCCGAAGCGCGCTCGTATTGGCTCGTCAGTCTCAAGGACGACCCGGAGAAGAAAGGCGCCTTCAAACCCTCCCTCGACAGCGTGCTCGCCACCCTGAAAACCCTGGGCATCGCCGGCGTCGGCTTCTCCGGCCACGACCACGTGGACAAAGCGTTTGTCGAAGCGATCAAGAAAAACGGCTACGCCGCGAGCGTGTGGACCATCGACGATCCCGCCAAGGCGCGCCGCTTCCGCTCCCTCGGCGTGGATTTCATCACCACCAATTACCCGCACACCATCCGGGAGGAATTGAGTAAGTAGATGATGTGGTAATGGGATAATGAGGCCGCCGACCGCACCCGCAGAAGAATCGCGCTTGCCACTTGCAGGAGCGCCAACCTCTGCTTAGATGAGCCTCCCCCGAGACCACGGACAGATGGCAGAGTGGTCGAATGCGCACGCTTGGAAAGCGTGTTTACCCAAAAGGTAACGAGGGTTCGAATCCCTCTCTGTCCGCCAGATTTTATAAGTGACTGAAAACAAGTCCATTACGAAAGAGTTGATCAAAATCCAACGGCTGCATTCAGAATAAATCCACCCATATTCGTTATTATCGGTGGTGCCGATGATGTCCGCTGAAAGACGCGGGCGGGCGTCATTTGCAGAATGTCGCGCGGCGGGACAACCCATCCTCACCACCCGTGTTCCCTTTTGGAGCTGGGATAACCCTGTCCGCAATGGCGCACATCCCCCGCTTTCGGTTTCCCGTGCCCGCCCTCGGAGCGCGCCCGCGTCCAGTCCACCTCGCGCGCGTCCGGACTCTGCCGCCTCTCCTCACGGCAGCAAATCTCGCATCGCCTGCCGCCGAGCCTGCCGCACCATCGTGCCCAGGTCGCGTTGCAGCCGCTCCTGCCGCGTCTTCGGTTCCTGCGGGTAGTTCGGCAACGCCGCATTCTCCCGCAGCCGGCGCACCGCCTTCCGGGTCAGCTCCCCGGCCCGCTTGGTGAAGCGATCCATCTGCACCGGCGTCAACGCTCCCGCGTGCAGCCGCTGTTCCAGTTTCACCTTCTCGTTCGTCGGC
>CAZQUC010000310.1:0-5431 GCA_964596095.1 uncultured Enterobacteriaceae bacterium | reverse complement strand
CCCGTGTCCGCACGCAGATTTCCGCCGCCCATTCCCGCGAGGATCTGGAAACCGCCGTCGCCGTGTTCACCGAGGCGGCAAAAAATTTGGAGTAAACCACGAATCACACGAAGAGAGAGGATGTTCTGTCTATGATGAATCGGGGGTTCTCTCGCCGGTGAGTGGGCGCACACGTCGATCACGTTTCCGATCGTTCGTGAAATTCGTAAAATTCGTGCCATTCGTGGTTCCTTAGAGCCTTCCCGGGTTCAGCCTTTTACCGCAGCGCGACGGCGTCACCGTGTCCGCCAGCCTCGACACCCATGCCCGTCTTCGACTCCATCGCCAGATTGCTCGCCCTCCGCCGCGCCACGGAAGGCGGCCCCAGCGCGCGTCCGCCGGGGCGGTCCTATCGCTGCCAATGCGGACGTCCGGTGTTTTTCAACAACACGTTTTGTCTCGGCTGTCAGGCGACGCTCGGGTTCGTGCCGCCCTTGGCGACCATCCGCTCGCTTCAGCCCGCGGCCGCGTTCGGCAGCTGGACGCTCGATGACCCGCGAGCCGCCACCGGTGAGCTTCCGAAAGAGTGGAAACGCTGCGGCCATTTCGCCACTGCCGCGGGCTGCAACTGGATGGTCCCGGCGGATTCTTCCGAAATCTTCTGCGCCGCCTGCCGGCTCAACCGCGTCATTCCCGATCTTTCCGTGTCGGAAAACGGCGTGCTGTGGGGCCGGATCGAAGCCGCCAAGCGCCGGCTCATCGCGCAACTGCTGGAACTGCGGCTGCCGGTGGAGTCGCTGGAGGACGACCCGGCCCGCGGCTTGGCGTTTTCCTTTCTTGCCTCGGAACCGGGCGCCCCTCGCATTCTCACCGGTCACGCGCTCGGCCTCATCACCATCAATATCGAGGAAGCCGATGACGCCGCCCGCGAGCGCCTGCGGCACGCGATGCGCGAGCCGTATCGCACCCTGCTCGGGCATTTCCGCCACGAGATCGGGCATTACTATTGGGATCGCCTCATTTCCGGCACGCCGTGGTGGGAAAAATTCCGCCGCGTCTTCGGCGACGAGCGGGCCGACTACGCCGCCGCCTTGCAACGCTATTACGATTCCGGCCCGCCGCCCGACTGGTCGCTGCGCCATGTCAGCGCGTATGCCTCGGTGCATCCGTGGGAGGATTGGGCCGAAACCTGGGCGCATTATTTGCATTTGGTCGATACCCTCAATACGGCGCTGAGCTTCGGCCTCGACGGCGGCGTGGTCGAGTTCCAGTCCGAGCCGTTCACCAAGGACGCGCTCTACGACCCCGCCCACGCCGGCAGCGATCAATTCCTGACCCTGCTCAATTCCTGGATCGAGTTGACCGCCGTCTTGAACGAACTGGTGCGCAGCATGGGACATCCCGATTTGTATCCTTTCGTGCTTTCCAAGACCGCTGTCGCCAAACTGCACTTCGTCCACCTCGTCGTCGGAGAAGCGGGCGGGTAGGGGAGGGGCTCGGCGGCGGACCTTTTTAGTGTGGACGGCTTGCCTCCGCTCTGGCTCTCACCGGCTTGCCGGTGAGGAGGACGGGGAGAGGGTCGGGAAGGAAGTGAAAGCCGGGAATGCGGAGAGCGTGCAGATGAGTCCCGTCGCGAGGGGCAAGCCCCTCACTCTCCAGAGCGGAGGCAAGCCATCCGCACTCCAGAAGGGCGCGCTTTCAAAATCGCCGGTATTTCTTCGGCTTTTTGCCGCCGGGGAATTTTCCCGGTTTGCCGCCGCCGCCCATCAGGCTGCCGAGATCGGGCATGCCGCCGTCTTTGCCGCCGAAGAGGTTGCCCAGCCCGCCCAAGCCGCCGAGGCCTCCCAGCCCGCCGCCCATACTCCGGGGGTCGGGCAGGTTCGCAGGGTCGGGCATCGCGCCTTCGCCGCCACCGCCCATCATTTTCATGAGCCCCTTCATCTTGCCGCCTTTGAAGAGCTTGCGCATGTTCTGCACGCCTTCGAGCAATTGGTTCACATCGCTGACCTGAGTGCCGGATCCATTCGCGATGCGTTGGCGGCGGCGGGCGTTGATGATCTCCGGGCGGCGGCGCTCCTCGGGCGTCATGGAGAGGACGATGGCCTCGGTGTGCTTCATTTTGTTGTCGTCCACCTTCAGGTCCTTCATCGCCTTCATGCCCGGCATCATGCTCAGCAGCCCTTCGAGCGGGCCGAGCTTTTTCATGAACTTCATCTGCGCAAGGAAGTCGTTGAAATCGAATTCGCCGGAGCCGAAGCGCTCCATCATTTTCATCGCGTCTTTTTCCTCGATGGCCTCGGCCGCCTTTTCGACCAAGCCGACCACGTCGCCCATGCCGAGGATGCGGTCCGCCAAGCGCTCGGGCGCGAAGACCTCGAACTGGTCGAGCTTTTCCCCGGTGCCGAGAAACTTGATCGGCTGGTTGGTGACGGCCCGCATGGAAAGTGCCGCGCCGCCGCGCGCGTCGCCATCGAGCTTGGTGAGGATGAGGCCGGTGACGCCGACGGCGTCGTGAAAATGCGTGGCCACGCTCACCGCCTGCTGGCCAGTGGCGGCGTCGGCGACGAGCAACGTCTCGCCCGGCTTGACGAGGTCGGCGACTTTTTTGAGTTCCTCGACCAGAGCGGTGTCGATCTCCTGTCGGCCCGCTGTATCGAAAATCGCCACGTTCACGGGCTGCGTTTTCAGCCACTCCAGCGCGCGCTTGGCGGTCTTGACGACGTTGGTTTCGCCGGCTTCGGGCAGGAAAATCGGCACGTCAATTTCGCCCGCGAGTGTCTGCAATTGCTGGATGGCGGCCGGCCGGTAAAGGTCGAGCGCGACCAGCACCGGCCGTTGCCCGTCCTTTTTCAACCGCCGCGCGAGCTTGGCGCAGGTCGTCGTTTTGCCCGCGCCGTTCAGCCCGCAGACGAGGATGTGGCCGGGCGGATCGAGATTGAGGGGCGCGGCATCGCCGCCGAGCAGCCCGCACAATTCGTCATGGAAAATCTTGATGATCTGCTGCCCCGGCGAGACCGACTTGAGCACCTCCTCGCCCAAGGCGCGGACCTTCACCGCGTCGATGAAGGCCTTCGTCACCGTCAGGTCCACGTCCGCCTCCAGCAGCGCCAGCCGCACCTCGCGCACGGCGTCGGTGACGTTGGCTTCGGTGATTTTCCCGAGCCCGCGCAGTTTCTTGAAGACACCGTCGAGACGGTCGCTGAGTTGATCGAACATAACCGCCTATCCGATAGGGCCGTTCCGGCGCGACGGCAAGCGTTTCGCCAACGAGGGCTTGGCGTGCGGGCATCGGAGATTGCCCTTCCGGCGACAATGGGTATGTTGCTGCCATGATTCTTGAAGCCATTCCCGAGGTGAGCCGGCTGACTCCCGCCGACAAGCTGCTGTTGGTCAGCGAGCTTTGGGATGATCTGGCGGCGCACCCCGCCGAGGTTCCAGTGTCCCGTGAGCAGCTTGCCGAACTGGACCGCCGCCTTGAGGCGTATCATCGCGATCCCAGCCAAGTCACCACTTGGGAAGCCATCCGGGAACGGCTCCTGGCTCCGAAGTCCGGGTCATGAGGGAGCTGGTCTTTCTTTTCACCGCCGACGCCGACATCCAGGCCGCTTTCGAGTTTTACGAGGCTTATCAGGCGGGACGCGGGGAAGTTTTCATGCATCATTTGGATGCGGCCTTCGGAAGGTTGCGGACCTTCCCTGAGATCGCGCCCGTTTTTCGAACCCCTCACCGACGACTGCTCGTGCATGGATTTCCTTACGGGATTTTTTACACGATCGAAGGACATCGCCTCATCGTCAGTGGGGTAATGGACCTTCGCCAGGATTCGAAAGCCATCCTCCGGAGACTTCACGGACGGCCCTGACTTTGCACAAAAGCCTTGCGCGGCGGGGAAAGCCCCCTACACTCCGCGCTCCCCTGCTCCCGCGTGTGCGGCCGGGCGGGTTTTTTCACACCACATCGAACCATCCCGTCGCGCGGATCGGCCAACCTGGCCGAGCGGGCTTTCGCCAAGCGACCCGTGCGGGCGACGGACCATACATCACCCAACTCATGTCCACTGAAGTTCTCAAGGAACTCGTCGAAGCCGGCGTTCATTTCGGCCACCAGAGCAAGAAATGGAACCCGCGGATGAAGCCGTTCTTGCTCGCGAAGAAGAACAACATCCACATCATCAACCTCGAAGAGACCGTCAAGCAGATCGGCAACGCCGCCAATTTCCTGGCCGGACTCGCCGCGCAGGACAAGCGCATTCTCTTCGTCGGGTGCAAACGCCAGGCGCAGGACGCCGTGCGCGAAGCCGCCGAGGCGACCAAGCAATTTTACGTCAACCACCGCTGGCTCGGCGGCACGCTGACCAATCTCGAAACCGTCCGCAAATCGGTCAAGCGTCTCGATTATCTCGAAAACATCGAGAAGCATTCCGACTTCAAGAAGATGTCGAAGAGCGAGTTGGCCAGTCTCGGCCGCGAGCGCACCAAGCTCCAGCGCAACCTCTCCGGCATCCGCGGCCTCGATAAAAAGCCCGACGCCATCGTCATCGTCGATATCGCGCGCGAAACCATCGCCGTCCATGAGGCCAAGCGTCTCAACGTGCCGATCGTCGGTTTCGTCGATTCCAACGCCGATCCCGACGTCGTGGATCATCCCATCGCTGCCAACGACGACGCCATCCGCTCGATCCGCATCATCCTGCAAAAGCTGGTCGATGCGATCCTCTCGGCGAAATAGGCGTCCGGCCGGCTCCGGGGTGGAGATCCGAAGGTTCCGGGCGGTCCGCCGCCTGCGATGAAGGTCTCCTCCGGGGTTTCCTCTCTTTCCTTCCTCCCGCTCCCGTTATTCCATCCAGCACCACTTCATTTACCATGTCAGACATTCCCGCCAAACTCGTCGTCGAGCTCCGTGAAAAAACCGGACTCGGCATGATGGACTGCAAAAAAGCGCTCATCGAAAGCAAGGGCGACATCGAAGCCGCCATCACCGCGCTGCGCAAAAAAGGCGAACTCAAGGCCGGCTCCAAATCCGACCGCGCCACCAAGGAAGGGATCATCGCCTCTTACATCCACATGCAGGGCAAGGTCGGCGTGCTCATCGAGGTCAATTGCGAAACCGACTTCGTGGCCAAGAACGAAGCCTTCCGCGAGTTCGTCAAGGATCTCACGCTGCACATCGCCGCCGCCAATCCCAAAGTGGTCGGCCGCGAGCAGGTCGATCCCAAGCTGATCGAGCAGGAGAAGGAAATCGCCGCCGCTCAGATCAAGGACAAACCCGCCGCCGTGGTGGACAAGATCGTCCAGGGCAAAGTGGACAAGTTCCTCAGCTCCATCGCTCTGCTCGAACAAGGGTTCATCAAGGATCCCGACACCACCATTGAGCAACTCGTCAAAGGCCAGATCGCCAAACTCGGCGAGAACATCCAGATCCGCCGCTTCGTGCGCTACGCGGTGGGCGAGGA
>CAZQUC010000309.1:4109-5451 GCA_964596095.1 uncultured Enterobacteriaceae bacterium | reverse complement strand
GCCTGTCGCGGCGACACACATACAAGGGTCGGGGAAGAATAACTCAACAGGTTCTGAAGAAGCGGCTTCTAAAAATGGTGACGCCCTGATCCGGCACGTGGCGGCTGGCCCCGGCATGACACGGGTTTAGTTCTCGAAGCTCTTTTCCACCGACTGCGAGTGGGAGGAGGTCCATGGCGAGATCTTCCACCTTGTTTCGGGCCTTGGCGCACCTCTATGGACGCCACCGTGAGTGGGACCGCCAAGGATTGTGGATGAAGATGGGACGCGAAATTAGCCGCCGCGCCCGCGGCACAGGCCATTTCTTGTTCAAGAGGTTATTAAAAACTAACATTGACCCCCGCGAGGACGGTCCATCCTTCATAACCTTCGGATAAATCGTTGGACAAACGCGCGTATTCGACGCCGGAAAGGAGCCGCAGCTTGTCGCCGTGGAGGGAGTAGTTCATGCCAAGATACATGGCATGATAGGTGTCGCCCGTGCCGCCGCCCACTTCCCGTTCGTAGCGGCTGGCGGCGGAGAGGCCGTCGTCGCGGCTCGAATGCGCGAATTGATACCGGCCGGTGAGTTGCAGCTTGCTGGTGAGATCGAAGGTCGGCAGCAGGATGAATCCCCAAACGTCGTTGTCATGATCGAGCGACGTGGCCGCGATGACATCCGCGGCCAGTCCCCCCCGGCCTTTTTTGACGGCCACATTCAGCGAGGCCGTGCTTTCGAAAGCCCGGAAGGCGGTGTTGCGCGCGTGGCCGTCGTTGAACCAAAAATTGAATTTCACCACGCCGGTGTCGAGGCCGGTCGCTTCGGCGAAGTCATACCCGATGGTGCCGAGATATCCGAGGCCCGCCTTGAATTTGGAAAACTCCAGCTCCTGATCCCCCGCGTAAACGCCGGCATGGTAAATGAAGTGACCGATCTGGCCGCCGATGACCGCGCCGGTCAGATATTCGGGGTTCGGCCACAGGGTATTGACCAAGAGCGAGCGCTCGAAGGTCACGAGGCTGTTGGAGCTGATGGAGCCTTCGTAGGTGAAATCGACCGGCTCCTTGCCCAGCGTCAGGCTGAAGGCCTTCGACGGCCGCCACCGGATGTAGGCGTCGGTGAGACCGCCGTAATGCTCGCTGGTCGCGGTGCGGATGTCCGCCTGCACGTTGAAGTCGAAATTCCGCCAGAAACGCCCCTTGAGCCCCGCGCGAATCCGCCGGTGCTCCCAGTCGTCGCCGTGGGCGGATTCCGTTTCGGCGTGCCAATACCTTCCATGATACCGCCCGGTCAGCGACAGTTCGTTGAGAAAGCCGCTCTCCGATTCATACAACGTGGCGTGGTCCCACAAGGTCTCGAACC
>CAZQUC010000309.1:0-4009 GCA_964596095.1 uncultured Enterobacteriaceae bacterium | reverse complement strand
GCCCGATTGGAATCATCCGACGTGGGGAATTTCACATTGTCCTCCATCGCGTCGATCCATTCCTTGAGCGAAGTGTGAAAGGCTTCCCCGGACGGGTCGATCTTCGCCCTCAGCTCGCGGCATTCGCCTTTCAATTCGCGCAGTTTTTTCTTCGTTTCGTCCTCCTTGTTTTTCGCCTTGGAGAGCCGGGTGTCCGCCAGCTTGGCATAAAACAACCGCAGCTTGAGCGCGCTGGCGGCGGGGGAATAACGCGGCTCCTGGCGTGCCGTTCCCCATTCGAGCAGGACGCGCGCGGTCAAGTGCTCGGGGCACGCGCTCACCACGGCTCCCAGTTTTGCCCGCACCCCCGCGGAGGCGATCGCGGAGGCGGGATTCCGTTGCAGATCGGGCTGGAGGGCGGCGAAGGCCTCCACCGCGCCCGCGAGTTCCCCCGCGCCCAGCGCTCGCGCCAGCCGGGAGACGTCGGCGAAGGTTTTCGCGCCGAGGATCGAATGCCGCGTCAGCGCCTCCCATTGGCCGTCCAGCGCCAGATCGGTCAGCGTGGCGGCGGCAGCGGCGGGCACCAGCAGCACCGAGCCCTCCGGCGGCAACGGCGTCGGCAGCAGCATCAATTCCTCGCGTCCGCCGGCCAGGGTGCCGTCCGGCTTGACCCGGCCGCCCACCGCCAGTGTCTCCGGCAGCGCGAAATCTTCCATCATCGCCTCCACCAGCAGCGCCACGGCCAGACTGTGTGGCAACCCCGGTCCCGGCGCACCGTCGGTGAGCGCGCGCGTCACGCGCAGCACGTGATTCGCCGGCCAGCCGCGCAAGGCCCGGACCGCCTCCACGCCCGCCATGGCCGGCGCGCGATCACGTCCACTGTAGCTCTCCAGCGTGATCGGCGCGGTGGAGCGGTAACCCGGCGCCAGCGTCGCGGAAAACCGCTCGAAAGCCAGATACGGCTGCGGCACGTTCAGCCGCGCGACGAATTGTGACAGCGTCGCCGTGGTTCGTTGCGGCGCGGTGGATGAGCCCGCCCCGCCGCCGGGGGTGGCCGCTGTGCCGCGGGTCGGGGACGGGACAGCGGGGGCGAGGCTGAGCTTGTCCGCCGCTTCCGCCAGTTGCGCCGGCGATTTGATGAGCAATTCCAACTGCCCCCGGTGTTCCGCCACCACGCCGGCCGCGAACAACGTCCGGCCCTGCCATCCCTCGAGATTCCACTCCGGAAAGCGATCCAGCTCCCGCTTCGCCAGATAGAGGAAAAATTTCGTGTCTTTGAACGTGATGCGCTTGTAGCCGCTCGGGCCGGTGGTGATCCCGCTCACCTCTCCCCGCACCCGCACGGTTTGCCCGAGCCGGGCGCGCAACGTGTCCATGTCCGTCACCGGAATGATTTCCCCCACCCCGGCCGCCGGCTTCTCTTCCACAGCATCGGGCTCCGTGCCCGGAAAGACCGGAGCGGCCTGACCTTGCCCCCGCGCTGCCGGAGCCAGGCCGCCGCCGACTGCCCAAAGCGCAACCCACGCTCCGGCCCACAAGGATAGACACCGTTTCATGACAGCGAAAGAATACTTCATCTTCGTGCCACTCACAAGCGTGCAGACATCAAAAAAACACTTTTCTCTCGCCTCCTTCTCGCTCTATTCCGCACGATGGTGTGTCCCCTGTTCGGTTCGGCTTGCGGGCGGGCGGTTCTTTCTTTATCTGCCGTGGGATATTTTGTGTCCTCCGGTGCCCCTCCCGCTTCGCTCTGTTTTCATGATCCTGCCCATTGTCATTTATGGAGATCCCGTGTTGCGCGCTCCCGGCGCGAAAGTGACGGAGATCACGGAAGAACTCCGCCAGCTCACCCGCGACATGCTCGAAACCATGGTCGAGGCGGAGGGCGTCGGCCTCGCCGCGCCCCAAGTTGGCGTGCCCATCCAGTTGGCCGTCATCGACGTCAGCCACGCCGGCGAACGCGTGGGCGTTTTCCGCGTTGATGGCGAAGACGCCTCGTTGGAAGACTGGATGCCGCTCGTGTTCATCAATCCCGAACTCACACCGGCCAAGGAAAAAGCCCGCGACAGCGAAGGCTGCCTGAGTTTCCCCGGCCTGCGTTACCAGATCACCCGCCCGGCGGAGATCACCGCGAAACTCACCCTCGTCGATGACCGCCCCGACCGCGACGGCCGCACCATCACCCTCGACACCGACGGCCTGCTCGCCCGCGCGCTCCAGCACGAGACCGACCACCTCCACGGCCGCCTCTTCATCGACCGCCTCACCGCCGCCGACAAAATCACCCTCAAACGCCGCCTGCGCGAAATGTATGAGGACCTGGAAGCCGAAGAGCGCGAAGCCCGCCAAGCCGCCCGTGCCCAGGCCCGCGCCGCCCAAGCCACCCCACCGCCGCCCGTGCCATAAGCGCCACGGCCACGCGCGTCGGTCTTCGCCTCCATCAGCCGGGCTTTTTCAGTTGGCCCCTGCTGTGCTTCGGGTTTAAGATCGCCCGCATGGTCCTTTCCCCTACTTTTCGCCCGGAGGCGGACGGCTTTCGCCTTTCCTTCGCATGAGACGCCCCTCCCGACTCCCCGGCCTGCGGTGGCTCGGCCTGGCAGGATTGGTCCTCCTGCCCGCGCTGGGCGGCTGCGGACGCGTCTCGTCATTGCAAAGCCAATTGGCGGAGACCGAGAAACTTCACCGTGACGAGCAACGGGCGTTCGATGAGCTGGATGTCGCGCGGCGTCATGAGGAGCAGGTGAAAAAAACGCTCCCCGCCCCCATTCCCTCCGAAGAAAGCCTGCGGCGGATGGAAAAAGACGTGGAATCCCTCGCCGCCGGCCTCCGGGAAAAGCAACAAACCCTGGAAGCCCTCCGCACCCGCGCCGATGAAGCTGAGCGCGATCTTCACACCTACCTCCACCACCACGCCACCCCTTGAGGCCCGCCACCCTTCATGAAAACCGACGAAGAATGGGCCGATGACATCAACCAGGGCCGGGACCGCGACGCCGCGTTCTCGGAATTGATGCGGCGGGGCGTTGATGTGCGGATTGTGCGGGGAGCCACCGGCGCCGCGCACGACTATACCGTGCGCCTCCCTCCGCCTCCAGCGCCCGACCCGGATCAACCCTGGCTGCCCTGGCTCCGCTGGGCCGCGGCCCTGCTCGGCCTCACCGGCCTCCTGTTCTTTTTCGGGGAACGCCAGCAACATGGGAGCCTCCACCACCTGCTGGACGAACGCGTCGCCGACCTGGAGCGACTGCGCCAGCGCCACGCCGCCGCCTTCGAGCGTCACGAAGCATTGACCGTGGAAATCGCCGGCTTGAAGCGCCGCGAACACGCCGCCGGCACGTGGCGCGAGCAGCTGCAAACATTGAAAAAGGAGGATTATCAAACTGCCCTCGCGATTTCCCAAGAGGAGCAACGCCTCCTCTCCCTCCGACAGCGGAAAGCCGACGCCATCGCGCGCACGCGGGCTGCTGCCCTCGGCGACACCCTGGACCACGTGGCGCTGACGAATGGGACCACCTTGTCCGAAGCCATCATCCGCAAAATCACGCCCGAGGCGATCATCTTCCAAGTCGGCCGGGAATTTACCGCGGCCGAGTGGCACACCTTGCCGCGGGACCTCGTGGATAAATTTCAACTCGAAGCCCCCAAGGACGGCGTCCCGCCACGGCTCCAGCCCGCCGTCGAAGCCATGGTCCTCACCGAACTGGCCGCGCTCAAGATCCCGCCCGACCCCGCCCCCACCGTCGATTCCCCGGGCAACGATCGCGATTTCGCCAGAAAAGCCGAATTGGTCCGCCGCCGCATGGCCCAGCTCGGCCAACAGGAAGCCCGCCTGCTCGCCAGCTCCCGGGACTACCTCCACCTGCACCACCAAGCCCGCCGGCGGAATAATATTTCCGGACACCTCGTCAGATCCCAGCAACTCGAGCGCGAAGCCGCCAAAATCCGCGAACACATCAACGCGCTCGAAGTTTGGCTCTATCAGCCCCGTTGAAGACGCCCATGCCAGCGACCGCAGCCAGGTTTTTCTGTG
>CAZQUC010000308.1:0-5486 GCA_964596095.1 uncultured Enterobacteriaceae bacterium | reverse complement strand
TTGGACACGGCGGGATCGGTGGCGAAGGCGTATTCGAGATAATTGGAAAGCCCGTCGCCGTCGAAATCATCCGTGAGCGCGCCGATGCCGGGGTGCCGGGCCAGCCACGTGTCCGGCGTGTCCTGAGCGAGCACCCGCACCTCGTCGGAGCCGGACACCGCGGGATCGGTGACGGTCAGTTTCAAGACATACACGCCGGGCAGGGAAAACGTGACGGTGGTGCCCATGGCATCCGCGGGCGTGAAGACAGCCGTGCCCGGGCCGCTGGTCTGGCTCCAGGCGATGACCGCCGTCGGCGGCGGCGCGCCGCCGGTCACCGTGCCGGTGAGCGTCACCCCGGTGACGAGGCCGCCGATATCCGCGCCGGCCCACACCGACCCGAGGCTTTTGGGATCGACCGCGCCGGGCGAGCCGCCGTCGTCCGCGCTGGCCCGCCAATTGGCAGCCGTGCCGTAGGTTTCGGCGGAGGCTCCCTGGTCATAGACGACGAGCGATTTGCCGCCGCCGTCGGCTTCCGCGGCCCACGCGTCATCGTAAGTGAGCGACTGAATGGCCGAACCGTCGGCGGCGAGCAGGGTGAGGGTTTCGCCGCCATTGGAAAGGTTGCCGCTCCACGGGCCGTAAACCGGCGCGACGCCGGGGTAGCGCGAGGGAAACGCGACCGGATCCGAGGCGACGATGACAAAGCCGCTGGGCGCGAGGGAAAACGACTCGTCACCTTGGAAGGTGAAGGTCACGCCGTCGGTCACTTTCACGCCGCGCAGGTCGATGGCGGTGTCGGCGACGTTGCGCAGTTCCAGAAACTCGAACGTGTTGCCGGTCCACCCGGGATGCTCCGCCAGCTCGGCGGCGGTGGGATTGAACGGGTTGAAACTGATTTCCGTGAGGACCAGATCGCCCGCCGCCGCCGGTTTGTCGGTGGTGTAGCGGAGATCGCCGAGCCCGCTCCATTTGCTGACCAAGGGCGGCCGGCTGGCACCGGTCAGCGCGGTGTGGTCCGCCTTGTAAGCGCGGGCGCGGAGGTGGGTGGCGCCGCTGAGCGTCAGCGGCTCGCTGTAAGTCAGCACCTCGGGCGTGGAGGGCGCCGCACCGCCGGAAGGGCGCGGGTCCGAGCCATCGAGCGTGTAATAAATGACGGCGCCTTCCGGACCGCTGAGCGAGACCGTCGTGCCGGGCGTGATGAAGCCCGCGGGCACGGACGCGGTGACCGGCCCCACCCACTGGGTGTCGAAGAAATTCGCCCGCAATTGCAGGAAGTCTTTGATCCGCTGGATTTCGGCCGCTTGGCTGGCGGGCATGCTCGGGGAGGTCAGCGAACTGCTCCAGCTCCGCTTGTTCTGCCGCCACCGGGCCAGATCACGGGTAATGGCCTCGGCGCTGATGTTGGCGTTGATCGAGTCGATGAGAGCGTCGATGGCCTCGCGCGCAAAGGCCCCGCGCCGCAAGGCCTGCCACCGGTCGATGTAGGCTTGGTAAAAATCCGCATCGCGGAACAACGCATGCCACCAGATCGGCGTTTGCGCGGAGACGGTGCCGCTCGCCTTGTTGAAATAATCCGAGCCCAGGTCGCCGGAGGTGGATCGCCAGATGGCGGGATTGGAATCGCGCCCGTCGGTGGAGGAAAGCGCGCGGTCGAAGTCCCACACCGGACCGGCATACATCCGGCCGCCGCGGGGTTTGGTCCAATACCCGCTCAACCGCAAGGCATCGACATTGAAGGACCACACATTGAGCAGATGATGGTCGATGGTGGGCAGCTCGTCGAGATAGGCGGGCCAGCCGGTCTGCGGATCGCGGTTGCCCGCTTGCAAGGCGGTGTTGAAGGCGTTGAGATATTGGGTGAGGTAGGCTTCCTGCGGATCGCGCTGGGGCGATTTCATCTGCTCGCCGTTGGGATAGTAATACCCCATGCCGATGCCGCCGTTGCCGGGCACGCCGCCGGCGCTGAAGCTCTCGTTCCCGTCCGCGCGGTCCACCTTCCATAGATAGCCGCCGGTTTTCCTCACTTCGTCGTTGTCGTAACGATCCAGCCGGGAGACGTTGGCCCGGTCGCCGCTGCGGCGGATTTTTTCCAGGATGTTATAGACCCCGAAGTAATCGCCGCTGGCGGCGTTGGTGAAATTCAGGGAGGTTCCCGAGAAATCCAGGAACACTTCCGCCATGCGGTGGCGCGGCGCGTAGCGGCCAAGAGCATTGCTCATCTCGAACACCAGCGGGTTGTGGATGAGCGAGCGGTCGAAATTATACGGCGCGTGGAAAATCCAGTCCGAATGCTCCGGCATCCCCAGCAGCGCGTGATCGAACTCCTCGTCGTCGTAGGCATTACGGATCTCCATGTCGAGATTCCATTTGGGATTGCCCAGCGTGCTGGAGCCGCGGCGGCTGATGCGCACCCGCGAGGTGAACGTCGGCGCCTCGGCCACGCGGGCCGGCTGGCCGGCGACGGGTTCCCAGATCCACATGAAGGCGACCTGGTCGGCCTTGCTCTCCGGCGGCGGCGAGGTGAGGAAATTCGTCACCGCGACGATGGGCATCGTGGAGGTGAATTCGGTCGCGTTGGCATTGAGCAGCAAATACGCCTCGGTCGCGATCTTGCCCGGCAGCCGGCCGGGTTGGTAAGCCCGCGCGCGGATCATCTGCGTGGCGCCGACCGTGAGCGGCTCCGTGTAGAGGGTCGAGTTGGCCGTGGGCGCGGTCCGGTTGGTGGTGTAACGGATCTCCGTCGTCGGATCGGGAGCGACCAGCGACAGCGTGACCGTCAATGCGCCGGTATAAGCCCGGCTGGATTCGCTGATGATGACGTCGCTGGCGGCGCCGAATCCGCTCATGAGGTTGCTCCCTTCCGGCGTGGGCGTTTGGAAAAAGCCCACCTGCGCCGGCGTGGCGCCGGTCTCCACCTCATCGCGGCCGTAGGAGACATCGGGTGTCTGCGCTGGATAATCGGTGTAGGTCGTCAGCACCGTGCCCGAGCCGTTTTGCAAGACCAGGGCGCCGCCTTCGGGGGGCAGCGTGAAATTGGTGTGTAACGGCGCGGTGGCCACTTTCCGATCCTTGCCGGACGCCCACACGACCAGCCGCTCGTCGCCTTCCAGCCGCACGTTCGGAAACGTCCACGTCCGCTCGGCGCCATCCTTCAGCGTGCTGATCAGCCGGTAATTGGTCAGCGTGACCAAGGCCGTCGGGCTCGAATTCCACACCTCGATCCATCCCTGCGCGGCGCCATCCTCATCCACATACCCCGAGGCTCCGGTATTGGTGGTCAAGAACTCGGTGAGCCGCACCTGTCCGAACGCCGTGGGACTGCCGCCGCCCCACCATAGGACCAGGAGCACCAGAGTCAGCCAGCCGCCGAAGGAACGGCCCGGAGAGAAAGAACGCGCGGCAACAGGAGGAACAGGATGTGGGAACATGGGCATGGATCAGTAGGCGCGAAGCCGGAATGGAGTGTGGGTTCGGAACTTTCTCCCGCAGGGAAAAGGTAAAAAAGACACATTGATTGTCCCCGTAAACAGGAAATCGCCAACCCCTCGTCATGAAAGCCTCACTCTATCTTCCCGAAAAGCGACGGCGAACCACCGCGGCCGTTCCTCCCGAACCACACGTGCCCCCAGCAACGAGCCCGCGCTCCGCTGGCGACGCGGCCCTCAAGGCGCGGTGACCACCACCCGCAGGAAACGCGGCCCGGCGGCCTCGACCCCGAGCGCGACGGCATCCCGCACTTTCAGCGTCGTTTCCTCATCGGTCAGCACGACCGTGCTCTCCGGGCTCCAATCGGCCAACGTGCCGCCGGTTTCGATCCGGTAAGACACGTCGGCTTGCTTGGTGAGCGTGATCGTCAAATACCCCTCCACCACCACCGCCGCGGGCACATTCCCGGCGTCAGAAACCTTGGGATCGAGACCGAAAGCGTATTCCAGCAACTCCGGCACGCCATCCTGATCGGCATCATCCGCCGCGCTCTGGGAAGCGGTTTGCCCCCACTGCGCCGTCTCCCAGGCGTCGGGCAGACCATCCGCATCCAGATCGGTCGTCCGCGCATACAACAGGGTGAGATACTTGGAAGGCGGCCCCGCGCCCTCGCCGGTCACGGACGAGCCGGTGACCACCACGCTCCCGCCCGGCCCGAGCGCGAGCCCGCCGGGCGCGGCCGTTTCGTCGCGATTGCCCGGCCCGTTGTAGCGCTCGCTCCACACCAACGCGCCGGTGGCGCCGTCGAGCGCGCGGGTGACCAGGTCGGCGTTATTCTGACTGCCCGTCGAAACGCCGGTGGCGATAACCTGGCCGGAAGCCCGGACCGCCACCGCGGTCGCCTCGTCGGCCCCACCGCCCGGGCCGTTGTAAGTCTCCGTCCACAACGTGGCCCCATCCACCGCCGCGTAAGCCCGCACGTAGAAATCCTGGCCCGAGGCGGCGCGCGCCACCGTTCCCGCCACGAAGATGCGGCCACGGGTGTCCACCGCCACCGCGCGTCCGGCATGAATGCCCTCCCCCGAGCCGCTCTCCGCCTTGGTCCACAGCCGATCGCCCGTGGCCGCCGCGTATTTGATGACCCGCACCTCCCCGCCGGCGACGGAGCCGGGAGTGGCGCCGGAATACCCCGTGACCACCGCGTTGCCTGCCGGATCAAGCGCGATCGCCAAGGCCGCATCATCCCGGCCGTTGTTGTTCCCGTAACGATCCGACCAGATCAGCGCGCCGTCCGCCCCCGCGTATTTGGCGGTGTAGAAATCCTTGTCCGAGCTGTTGCTGGAATATCCCGTCACGATCACATCCCCGGCCGCATCCACCGCCACGGCCAGCGCGACATCCTCGCCGTTGCCGGAGCCGTAGTTGTAGCGCTTCAGCCATTGGCGGTCGCCGGCGGCATTATATTTCACGGTGTAAAAATCTTTCCCGTTTTCCCACGCGCCGGTCGAAGTTCCCGCCACGAAGACATTGTCCACCGCGTCCACCGCCACCGCGTAGGCGATGTCATCGGCGCTGCCCGTGCCATTGTCGCGCTTGTGCCACGCCACGCGGCCATCGGCCCCGGAAAGCTTGCGCACCACAAAATCCAGCCCCACGCCCTCGGGTCCGGTCGAGCCGCCCACCACGATCACGTCGCCCTGGGAATCGACCGCCAGCGCGTAGGCCTCGTCCAAGGAGTCGCCCGTGCCGTCGTAACGGTCGAGCCACATGCTCTCCCCGGTGTCGAGCCGGTATTTCCGGGTCAGGAAATCCCGTCCGTTCGACGCCGACGTCGAAAAGCCCGTGACCACGACCCCACCCCGCCCGTCAGACGCCACGGCGCGGCTGAGATGCGCCCGGTTGGACCCGCTCTCGTAATCCGCGGTCCAGACGCGGGACATTTCCTCGGCCGCCAACGGCGCGGCCAACAAGCAAGCCGCCACCGCAAGGGCCGGCCCGACACAGGTAAGGTGGTTCGATCTCATGGCAACAGGACACCCGATCCGCTCACGGGAAACAACCGCGTGACAAAGCAGGAG
>CAZQUC010000307.1:0-5487 GCA_964596095.1 uncultured Enterobacteriaceae bacterium | reverse complement strand
CCGACCTCGCGCAGCGCGGCGATGATCGGCTCATAGACCACCTCGCCCGTGCCGGGGCCGCGTCGGTTGGGATCATTGGCGTGGAAATGCACGAAGTGGTCGCGGGACGCGCGGATGATCTCGGGAATAGGCGTGGCCTCATCGCTCATCGCTTTCACATCCAGGTGCAGGCGGCAGGCGGGGTGATCGACCTTCTTCAACAAGGCGATCGTTTCGGCGGCGGTGGTGAGGAAGTTGGTCTCCGCGCGTCCCAGCGGCTCCAGGGCGAGCGTCACGCCCAGGGGACCGGCGGTTTCCGCGATGGCGTGAAAGACTTCCGCGGCGCGCGCGGCGGCTTCGTCGTAATCCCAGCCTTCCTCCAGCGAGCGTTGTTTCGGGCTCCCCCAGACCATGAACCGGCCGTCCATCGCGGCGCAGACCCTCGCGAGATGTTGGCCGAAGGCCACGGTGGCGGCGCGCGTGGCGTCATCGGGCGTGGTGAGATGCAGGCCGGGCGGTTGCACCAGCAGCCAATGCAGCCCGACGACCTCCAGCCCGGCGGCCCGCGCGGTGCGGCCGTGGGCGGCGGCTTCCGCTTCGGTCAAGGCGCGGGGATCTTCCTGCAACGTGAAGGGCGCGACTTCCACGCCGGTGTAACCGGCGGCGGCGATGGCGTCGCACGTGGCGGCGAAATCACGGCCGACCCAGGTCTCATTGCAGATGGCAAATTTCATGCGTGGAGAAAAGCGGGCCGCCGGCGGGACGCAACCGGAGTCGCGCGCGCTCAGCGGCCGCGGAGCAGGCGGAGCATCCCCCACCCCAGCCCGGCCAGCCCCACTCCGCCGAAGACCACGGGAAAAATCCACCACCACCAACGCGAGGCCTCCTCTTTTTCCAACACCGCCCGCCACGGCGCTTCCGGGTCCACCCAGCATGTCACGGCCTGGCCGGCGGGATAACGTTCGACCACCGCGCGCGCCCGGCCTTCGCTGCCGGAGACGCGTCCGCGGTTGAAATCCAACCACCCCGAATGCCATGTCCGGCCGCCGTGGTCATATTGAAACGCGACCTTCGCGTGGTAAGATCGTTTCTTTCCGGGGCTGGATCCCGAGCGCCGGCTGGTTTTGACCTCCACACCGCTGGCGATGAGACGCCCGGGGGTTTCCACCATCCGCGCGGCGATGGTGTCCCAATCGGGACGGTCACGCAGCGCCAGCTTCCACACCAAAAAGCCGGCGCCGAGGAATAACACGCCGACCACGGGCAGCACGAGCCGGCCCAGGCAGCCCGGTTTTGCGCGGGCCGCCTCCCCGCCCGCCGCCAATTTCCGTCCCAGTTTCACGAGCGCGGCCAGCGTCAAGCCCGCGCCCGCCAGCGCGAGCAGCCCGCCGCCGCCCATCAACCCACCCACCAGCCAAAACGTGGCCGGACGGAAGGACGATTCTTCGGGCTGCGCGGGATTGACGTAACAGTGCGCCGGACCGGTGCGGGCTCGCGCGCCGGCTTCCTCCGCGTCGTTGATCTCCGGAAACAGGGTGTCGAGCGCGTCGTAAGTCGTCCCTTCATAGCGCCGGCCCGCGAACTCATAGGCATACATCAGGTCCACCTCCACCCGATACGTTTTCGCGGGGTCGGGCGTGACCTTGACCTCCCAGCGGTGGACCTCGCAAGGCGTCGGCTCCCAACGGCTCACCTCCAGCACGCGCGGCAGCATCCGCGTCCCGACGAACCCCGCGAGACCCAGGCCGGCCAGGAGCAGGAGCAGCCCGAAAACAAAGGAGCATCCCGCTGGCACGCGGCGTGAGGAGGTGGGGCGTCGTGAGGGTCGGCTCATAGCAACAACAGATGTCTTGCGCTCTTGTCCGGGCGGGCAAGCGGTAAAAATCAAGAAAAAGATTGGCGTCGCGGCATTATTTTAGTAAAGTTAAAAATCATGATGTAGCAAGTTCCGCGAGAGAGATGACGCGGTCCGCTTGGGCCTCGTCACCCTGCCGAGCTGCACGACTTCGCCTGCCATGAGTCACCTTGCCCCGGTCGCCGGTTCAGCAGCCACGCTGTCTTTCGCGTGCGGGGGGTGTCACGCGCGCCTCAGCGTGCCGGTGGCCTTGGCCGGCGTCACCGGCCCCTGCCCGCGGTGCGGCGAAATAGTGACCTCGCCCGCCGCGCCGGCTCCGGCTCCGGAGCCGACTCCACCGCCAGCCCCCGAGCGAACGGTCAGACCCACGGCATTGCCCGCCGTGCCGCGACCAGCGACCCGGTGGCCGGAAGCGACCGCGACGGAGGAGGCGAGCCCGCCGCGCCCGAAACCCATCCCGACGCCCGTGGTGCGGGATGAGCCGGAGGTCGTGCTGCCGCCGGTGCGTCCCCCGTGGATGTCGATCTCGCCGGCCTCGCCCAAATTCGCCGCCAGCCGCAGCATTCCGCCCCTGGCTTCCAAAGAAGCCGCGCCCGTCGTCGTCCGCCGCCGACGCAAGAAACCTTCGACGGATATCGGCGACATGGAACGCGTGGAAGAGCGAGAACCCCTGCGCCGTTCGTCCGAGGGCGGGTCGAGAGCGGAGCGGTCTTCTTCCGCGAGGTCGGAATCCCGCTCCCGTGGCAGCCGATCCGTCACACCCGAGCCGGCGGAAAACGCCTTCACCAACCGACGGACCGCCGTGGCCGCCGCCTCGTTGGTGACCGCCATCGCCGTCTTCCTGCTGATGTGCGCGCTGTTTTTGAAGCGGGATCTAACTGCTCCCGGCCTGACCTTGCGCGAGGCGCGGGCCACCATCACCAGCGAGACCATGGATGAGCTGTCGCTGGCCACGCTCGAAGCCCAGCGCCGGCAAGCCGCGCGCGAGCTGCGTGCCATGCTCCAGGCCCAGCGCGTTGTGCTGGGGTTCCTGGAGGCGAGTTCGCCGCAGTCCATGCTCGCCTTTCTCGACGCGCCGACCGCCCCGGCCGCCGCGCTCCAACCGCTGATGGATGCCCGGAAACAAGCGGCCGCGCCGCTGCCCTTCGCGCTCAAAAAGAAACGTCGCCTTCCCGACGACGAAGGCTACACCGCCACCTGGCAGGTCGGCCCGTGGCTGCTGGAAACCGACGACCGCTCGGGCGTGCCCAAAATCCGCTGGGAACCCCTGCAACAGCAACTGGCCGCCCACCCCTCCGCCTCCGCCCTCGCCAATACCGGCACCGCCGGCGGCGATCTCTGAGCCCACGGCACCGCCGGACCTGGCCGCTGCCGCGGGGCGAAGGAACCGGAGCGGAAGTGAAAACGGGGCCGGAGGGGGCACGTGTGGGATCATCCGCTGCCCGGCTGCGATTGATGATCCTGAGTATGATCGTGATCGTCGGCCACACGATGCTGGGGCCGTAAGGCGGCTGGCTCTTTTGTCTCGTGCCTCATGTTGGGCCGTCGCCTTCACGGTGGGCGGGACGCCCCCGCCACGAGAGATCAGGGATTTCCCCTCTCCCGCCACTGCGTTCCGGGGTTATACTCCGGTCATGAACCCCGTGATATCCCGTCGTCGTTGGCTGGCCTCCACTGCGTCCGCCGGGCTGGCCTTGGGTCTGGACCAAGGCGGCCTGTTTCCCGGGTTGCCGCGATTGGGGGCGGAAGAGGTCGCGGTGAGCCCTCAATCCGTCCGCTTCCGTCCGGAGATCGAGCCGCTGGTGCGCTTTTTGGAGGAGACGCCGCGCGAGCGGCTGCTGGAGGAAACGGGACGGCGCATCCAAGAGGGCGCGCGCTATCGCGACTTGCTCGCGGCGTTGCTGCTCGCCGGGGTGCGCAATATCCAGCCGCGGCCGGTGGGGTTCAAATTCCACGCGGTGCTGGTGGTGCATTCCGCGCATCTGGCGAGCCAGAATTCACCCGAGGCGGACCGCTGGCTGCCGCTCTTCTGGGCGCTGGATTATTTCAAATCCTCGCAGGCCCGTGATGTCGCGGAGGGGGATTGGACGATGGCGGCGCTGGATGAAAAAGCGGTGCCGCCGACGGAGCGCGCACGCCGGGAGTTCATCGCGGCGATGGACCGCTGGGACGTGGCGAGGACGGATGTGGCGGTGGCGGGATTCGCCCGGGGGACGGGCGCGCAGGAAATTTTCGATCTCTTCTGCCGCTATGGGGCGCGGGATTTTCGCGACATCGGCCACAAGGCCATTTATGTCGCCAACAGTTGGCGCGCGCTGCAAACCATCGGCTGGCAGCACGCGGAGCCGGTGCTGCGTTCGCTGGCCTACGCCTTGCTGGAGCACGGTGGCGGCAATCCGGCGGACGGCGACGACCGCGCGGATTTGCCGGGCCGACACAATAGTGAATTGCTGCATTCCATCCGCGCCGGGTGGACGGGCGGGGTGCATTCTCCCGAAGCCACGCGCGACCTGCTGGCGGGCCTGCGGCAGGGCGATTGGAAAGAAGCCGCGGACGCCGTGGTGGCACAACTCAACCAGGGCGTGACGCCGCAGTCGCTGTGGGACGCGTTGTTCCAACACGCCAACGAACTGCTGATGCGCCGACCCGGCATCGTCAGCCTGCACGCCGTCACCACCACCAACGCGCTGCACTATGCGTGGCAGCAATGCGGCGCCGACGAGACGCGGCGGTTCCTGCTGCTGCAAAACGCCTCCTTTCTCACCCTGTTTCGCGACGCCGCCGGCGCGCGCGAGGGGCTGCTTATCGATACCTTCGAACCGGTGGACGCGCCCGCGACGCTGGAGGAAATTTTCGCCGAAGTGGGCCACGACCGCCTGCTCGCCGCGCGCCGGACGCTGGCTTGGCTCCGGCAGGGCGGCGACGTGACGGATTTCATGAACGCGGCGCAGCGGTTCATCTACCTCAAGGGCACCGACTCGCACGATTACAAATTCAGCGCCGCGGCCTTGGAGAATTTCGCGCATCTCTCGCCCGGCGTGCGCGAGCGCTTCCTGGCGGCCAGCACCTTCTGGCTCAAAGGCTCCACCGCGTCCGACAACACCCTCGTCGCCCGCACCCGTGCCGCGCTGGGGTGAGAACTCACGCCGCCAAGACGGTAGCTTTTTTGGAGTGCGGAGGCTTGCCTCCGCTTTTCAGCTCACCGGCTTGCCGGTGAGAGTCGGAAGCAGAGGAAGCGTGACACAACCCCAGATGGCTCACCTCGGCGATGGCTGACCGACCTCCCCCGCCGCGAGGGGCAAGCCCCTTCCTCCCCAGAGCGGAGGCGAGCCTCCGCACTCCAAATGCGTCGTCCTCCGAGGCGGTTCCCCTGTGTTTGATCACCACGCTAAACACATACCCGAGACGCAAAGCTCCTGAGGGTTCGGGATCATTTATGGACTTTCGATGGGGTCCAAGGTCCAGGCTCTCGGATTATGCGTGAATCCGAGCTTCGGATAATAGTCATTCGCCTTGGGCGCGGACAGCAGGACGATCGAGCAGGTGGGCGCCAAAGCGTTCCTCGTGTGCCGGACCAATTCCTTGCCGATGCCTTGTTTCTGATAATGAAGGTGAACGGCCAGGTCCGCGAGATAGGCGACATGCGCAAAATC
>CAZQUC010000306.1:0-5513 GCA_964596095.1 uncultured Enterobacteriaceae bacterium | reverse complement strand
TATTACTTCGTGTGGTGGCCGGATCCCTTCAGCAAAACCCTGCGCTCCTCCTCCGCCACTCCGACCGATCTGGGCGGCGATGCCATCGGCGCCGACTACCGCGCCGGTTACCAGGCCCACTACGGCCAGACCAGCTTTTTCTTCGTCGTCCCCATGTTCCCCAGCCTCCGATGAAAGCCCGTGCCTCATCCCGCCCGCGCGGCGGCATCCTCATCTTCGTCCTCATGCTCAGCGCCGTGTGCGTGCTGGGGTTGACCGGCTGGATCACCACAATTTCCGCCAAAAGCAAGTATGTGGACGCGCTCGAACTCGCGGCCCAACGCCGCATCGCCGAGCAGAACGGCCGCCGCCTCGCCGCCAAATATGCGTCCGTGGCGGTGATGGATCTCACGACGACGACGGCCTTCAGCGCCGGCGTGGGCGGCTATATTGACGGCGTGGCCAATTGGGGCGGCATCAGCGTCCAGCCCTGGGCCGGCAATACCCTGAACTCAACCGCCCCGGCGGCGGGCGTCAACCGCCTCTCCCTCGGCGACCGCGGCGCGTATGGCTTCAGCAACACTCCGCCCGCGCCCGAGCTTGCCCTGGCCGTGACCGGGCCCGACCTCACCGTCCCTTACCGGCTGCAACCGAAAAGCTACCCCTCGTTTCTGGCCGGCGATTTGCTAATGGTGCATAGGCTATCGGATGGAACCTCTCCGACCATCACCGGCCAGATTGAGATCGTGGGACGCGCTTATTTCCACACGATGCCGAATCTTACCTTTGGCACGATCGTCGCCGGAAGCCATGCCTACGCGCCGGAGATTACCGTGCCCGGAGCGGCGATCACGGACAAGAACACCAACTTCCCGTCGCAGCCCACGCGGGCCTGGGCCACCGCCTCGGGAGCGAACCGGGTTGGATTCTCGAACGTGGTGTGGGATTCCTCGTGGAATGCCAGTTATCCGAACGACCCGGCCAACCAGACGCTGCGCAACAAGGTCTTCGAGGGGCATGACATGTTTCCCAACGAATACATCATGGATGGCGCCGTGAAAGATGAGGGAACCAAAAACATCGCCTATGCGAGCACGGGACCGAACTCGTCGGGTGCGCCAGACCAACAATACCGGGTCACGATCGATCTGAACAAACCACAATGCGGCACGGTGGTGGTGGAAAACGCCCGGTATATCGAATTCATCGGCCAGAACACGGGCGACCCGGCGCCGTCGGAGGATTGGCAGACCGTGCTGGTGGTAATCCGCGCCAATGATACCGGTTCCCAACAGTTGCAGAGGATTGAATTCAAATACCACAACCAACGCCGGCTGGTGGTGGGGCTGTCGTCGAAGGATCCCGTGGACGTAAACGCCTCTTTCACGGGCTTCGCCGACAACCAGAACCGCGAGTGGCGGCTGGCCCTCTTTGCTGAAAACACCCCGATGGTTTTCAACCTCGACACGCCCTCACCGGGCATCTCCAGCGTCACCTTGCAAGGCGGGTTGAGCATCGACCACAACCTCACCGTCCTTCCTGCCACCGCCTTCAATAAACTCATCCTCACCCGTGAGACGGACCGGGACGAAATGGTCCAGCGGCTGCCGCGGCGTCTGTGGGCCGAGGTGCTCCGCTCCGAATGATTTCGTTTCACTACCCCGTCCTCGTTCCTTTTTCGCCGCATTCTTGCCATGAAGCCATCCTCGTCCGCCCGCCCCCACCGCGTTCCGCGCGGCTATTCCCTCATCGAATTGGTGTTGGCCTCGGGCCTGCTCGCCACCGGCCTCGCCGCCGCGGCGTCGCTGACCCTCACCTCGACCAAAATCGAGGAGATGAACCACCACAAGGCGCGGTGCCTGGCATTGGCCGAGGCCTCTGCCACCTTGTGGCAGTTGGGGCTCAGCGAGGCGGAGATCAAGGACCAGTTGCTGGGCGATCCTCATCTAGTGCTGGGCAACCCCAATCCAAGTCCAGCCACTCCGTTTTTCACGGCCGGACCGGACCCGACGACGCCGGCCGGCGCCACGCCGACGATCGACACCCGCGACATGACACAGGACCTCTCCGTTAAGATCATCACCGTGTCGGTCAAAATGGACGAGACGGCCACGCAACCACTCCAACCCATTACCGCGGTGCAAAGCACCGGTTTTTGACCCCGGCTAACACCCACTCCGGACCATTTCCATTCCGACAGGCTTATGATGAAGAAAGTTGTTCTCACCAATGTCAACACGAACCGCAAGGTAGAGGTCGTGGTGGACACCGACACGGACGAAAAGGCGCTCATCGGCGCGGGCAAGGCGCCGAACGAAACGGCGAAGGTGCTTTCCATCACCGGCGCCGACGAGACGCTGCACCGCGCCACGGTCAAGAAACCGAGCATGGACGACCGGGTGAGCCTCTTCGCGGGCGTGGCCCGCTGTCTGGAGCGCAACATCTCCACCATCAAGAGCTTCGAACTCCAGGCCAACCGCGTGAAGTCGCCGCGTTACAAGGGGATGATCGCGGAGGTGTCGTCGAAAATCTCGCAGGGCGACAAGGTCAGCGACGCGCTGGCCGACTTCAAAGACCTCTTCGGCGAGGACGTGCTGGCGTTGATCCGCGCCGGCGAAGAGGCGGGCCAGTTGCCCGGCGTCTGCCACCGCATCGCGGCCGGCCAGAAGAAAACCCTGCGCATCATCAAGAAACTCAAGACGGGCATGATCTACCCCGGCGTCGTCCTCTGCATGGCGATCGGGATCATCATCATCATGAGCTTCACCCTCGTGCCCGAAGTGAAGAAGCTTTACGGCAGCTTCAACGCCGAGCTGCCCGCCGCCACCAAGGCCATGATGTGGGTGTCGGATGTCCTGATCCACTACCCGTATCTCGCGGCGCTGCCCTTCGTGGGGATTTTCTTCTTCTTCAAGAAATGGGGGAAGATTTACGCCAAGCCGGGAGTGCAGAAGCTCCTCATCAACACGCCCACCGCGGGCGGCATCATCCGCAAAAGCGCCGCCGCGGTCAGCTTCCGCTGTCTGGCGATGCTGATGGAGGCCAACGTGCGGATCTCCACCGCCCTGCGCATTACCTCGGAAAGCGCGCCCCATATCTACTACAAGGAGTTTTTCTCACGCATCAAGAACCACATCGAGGATGGCCTGATGATGCCGGAAGCCTTCCTCATGGAAAGCCATTGGCTCGGCCCGGACGGACGCAACATCTGCGGGATTCTGGAAATCTCCGCCGAGACCGGCTCCGCGACCGACATGCTCAACGAGATCGCCGATGACTACGAAGACGAACTCGACACCATCGCCAGCCAGATCGACAAGATCCTCGAGCCCATCACCATCATCGTGCTCGGGGTCGTCGTCGGCTGCCTGATCTACGCCATCTACGGCCCGATCTTCGGCCTCGGCTCGGTCATCCTGCCCGACGCGAAAAAAGGCGCCGGAGGCAAGACCCCGCCTGCCGCCACCGCCCCGGCCGTGCCCGGCCATTGAGAGCCGGCGGGGTTTGCGGCCAAGGCTTAATTCCTGCTGGGGCTGTCCCTCCGGGACGAACCATGTCGGGAGGCCCGCACCTTTCGTGTGTAAGCCCTGGGGTCGGTCGAGCCTCGCCCCTCCCTCTCTTCTCACGCTTCCATCTCCCGCCGGTCCAGCGGATCGGGACACACGCCCCGCCGCTCGCAGGGGCCGCAATGCCGCCCGAGCCAGAGGGCGTCGAGATGATCCATGAGCCGGCGGATGGGGGCGGGATCGGCGAGGAGGACGCCGGCTTCGAAGTTGCGGCGGTGCGGGCCTTTGGCGCCGAGGCCGGCGCCGGTAAGATTGGCGGAGCCGACATAGGCCAGCCGGCCGTCGATGAGGATGATCTTGCTGTGCAGGCGCGGGCAGAGGCCGCGCTCGAAGAGGTCGCTCTCCACCAGCGCGGGAAAGCGGTCGAAGTCGGCGCGGAAGCGTGGGCCGGGCTCCTTGGCATGCAGGAGCCGCACCGCGATCCCGCGGCTGACGAGATCGGCCAGCAGGCCGAGAAAGGGGCGGAAGGCCCGGCCTTTGGGGCCGCCTTCGACATAGAGGTCTTTCAAATCCGCCGTCGCGAGCCAGACGAAGCGCCGGGCGGACGGGATGGCCTCGCGCAGCAGGCGCGGGTAATGCTCGCCATCCAGAATCAATTCCGGCCCGGGTTCCGGCATGGGCATCCCTCGCGTGGCGGGCGCGGTTTGGCAAACGGAACGGATCGGCTGATCAAACAGACGGCGGAAACAAGTCCGGCATAGCGACGACGATGATGGCTGGCTTTACTCCTGCCGCGCGTCATTCTCGGCGAGGCTTTTGATGTGACCCAGCACGCGGGCATGAACTTGCCGCACCACTTGATCGGTGATGGGTCGCCAATAAAATTCCGGCCAAAGCGCGTGCCGATACCAACTGGTGCCGTCGATACGGGTGCGGCCATCCGGCAGCGACGTCAGCACAAAGCGGCCGCGTTCCGGCTGAAAAAACCCTTCGTTGTGCGGGCTATGCACTTCGTCGTAGAAGGACGCTTCTTTCATCGCCGGAGGCACGCTGAGCACGGCAAATTCAAGACACCAGGAAGGCTCCCAGACCGTAACCCTTTCCTCCATGCTGCCCGTGCTCAGCACGCAGCGGCGCACGGCTCCAATGCCCTGGCCTTCCATTTCCGAGCGAAGAGGAAAGGCGATGCCGGTCGCCAACAGACCGGTGGGCGCCTCGGGAATATCAGCGAACTGCGGGATGTAACGCCAGACGGCCTCGGGCGGCGTGTCCACCTCGACGCTGGTGGTCAGCTCACGGAGGGTTAGTTCTTTTTGCCACTTGGTTTCCATGCCTGCCAGCAGCGGGACCAATGTCCACAAGGCAATCTGCACCTTGCCATCATGCCGGCGCGATTTGGTGAGAAAGCGAAAAAGCGTCGCTAGGAGCAAGCCAACCACTGCCAGAGCCCAGCCCAGCAACGCGGCCATGTAAAGGCAGATCAAGCCTTCCAGCTTGCAGGAAACAAGCCACGCGCCGGTGGCCAGCAGGGTCGCGGTCACCACGGCCAGACGCCGCGGCCATGTCCACGGGCCGACGGGATCATATAACAACGTGGCAATAAAGCCCGCGACCAGCGGGATGGCCATGAACAGGCCGTATCCATAATGTTTGAACCCATTGGTGGCTAACGCGACCAGCAAGGCCGTGGGAATCGAGGTCAGCAGCACGGCGCCCCATCCGGTGCGCGCGAACGGACGTGCCGGGCCGGTATTGCGGAAAGGACGCCCCAACCACGCAAGCAAGCCGAAAGTGGTCAGCACCAAGAGAGGGAGAACGATGATGAGAGTATTCATGGATGTGGGATCGTTTCGCGTTTGGCCCCTCAAAAAGTGCATGACCTTACCTCACTTTTGATCTGACGGCTCGGGCTCCGGCGGCGCGCTCCACAGTTTTTCCAACAGCCGCTCCATGCCGGGATCGAAGGTCTTCAGTTCCTCGCGCGTGAAGGGTTCGAAGTCGTTGCGGCCGAAAAAGGCCTCCGTGGTT
>CAZQUC010000305.1:0-5538 GCA_964596095.1 uncultured Enterobacteriaceae bacterium | reverse complement strand
CGCATTCCCGGCCAGCCTGGCAAAGACCTCTGTGATTCCCACCTCGGCATCACCCGACGGGATTTTCTGCGACTCGGCGGGGCCGGCATGTTGGGGATGACGCTTGGCGACTTGCTGACCCTGCAAGCCCGCGCGGGCCAGCCCGCCGCTTCCGCCGCGCCCGGCTGGGGCAAGGCGAAGTCCGTCATCATGATCTATCTCCAGGGCGGCCCGAGCCACCTCGACCTGTGGGATCCGAAGAAAGACGTGCCCGACAACGTGCGCTCGGCCTTCGACACCATCCCGACGAAAATCCCCGGCCATCATTTCACGGAGATTTTACCCAACCTCGCGAAGGTGAACGACAAGTTCACCATGATCAATTCGATGAGCTACACGCCGAACGGCCTCTTCAACCACACGGCGGCCATCTACCAGATCATGACCGGCTATACCACCGACAAGGTCAGTCCCTCCGGCCAGTTGGAGCCGCCCAGCCCCAAGGATTTCCCCAACTTCGGCAGCAACATCGTGCGGCTCAAACCCAGCGACGAGCCGATGTTGCCCTTCGTGATGCTGCCGCGCCCGCTGCAGGAATCCAACGTCGTCGGCAAGGGCGGCACGGCGGGGTTCCTCGGCAAACAATACGATCCCTACACGCTCTATCCCGAGGGCGACGACATGGACATGGAGAAAATGAGCCGCATCAAGATCGACGATCTCCAGTTGCGGCCCGACGTCTTCGCCCTCCGCCTCCAGCGCCGCGCGAGCCTGCGTCAGGCTCTGGAAAAGCAAATGCCCGAAATCGAAAAAGCCGTCGCCAGCCACAAGCTCGGCGAGCATTACGACAAGGCGCTGGAATTGGTCATCAGTGGCAAGGCACGCGAGGCCTTCAATCTCGGCGCGGAGTCGGAGAAATTGCGCGACAACTACGGGCGGAACACCTTCGGCCAATCCCTGTTGCTGGCGCGCCGCCTCGTCGAAGCCGGCACCCGCGTGGTCGAGGTCATCTGGCCCAAGGTCGCCAATTCCGACAACCATTCCTGGGACCATCATGTCGAACTCACCAAGCGCATGAAGGACCAGAGCGGCCCCATGCTCGACCAGAGCCTGGCCACCTTCTTCGCGGATCTGGACAGCCGCGGCCTGCTCTCCGAGACGCTGGTGGTGGCCATCGGGGAATTCGGCCGCAGCCCGCAGAAAGGCGTCAGCACCAGTGGCAACGGCAACAGCGCCGACGGCCGCGACCATTGGCCGTATTGCTACACTTCCATCATCGCCGGCGCCGGCACCAAGCGCGGCTATATCCACGGCAAATCCGACCAGACCGGCTCCAGCCCGCTGGAAGACCCCGTGCATCCCATGGAAATCCTGGCCACCATCTACCACGCCCTCGGCATCGCTCCCGACACCATCGTCTATAACCACCTCAACCAGCCCCGCGAATTGGTGAAGGCGGCGGCGGTGGAGAAGTTGTTCGCGTGACGCGAGTCTCCGCCATAGCGATTTCCGCGCCGCTCAGACGCGTTTTATCTCATCGCCTGTCAACAATGGCTCGACGCCGCGTCCGCCCGTCCGGAAAAAAGCGCCGCTTGTGACACCATGGCGCAGGCCCTCCGCCACCATCGCCGCCTCCGCGAATTTCCTACATGCAGAACCAGCGGTTTCGCGGATGAAACCGGCCGCCGCGCGAGTAGGTTCGCGCGTCATGCAAAAACCATCCACAGGATTCAGCCGCCGCGGCTTTGTGGGAGCGGCCCTGGCCGGCGCGTCCGTGCTCGGCAGCCGGGCCGTGGCCCGGGAAATTCCCGCCGCTGCGGCCAGGCCCGCCTTCCGCAATCCCTTCGTTTACCAATTCAATATCGGCGCCCTGGAGGCTTACTCCATCAGCGATTGCAATCTGGGATTTCGCGAAGGCTTGCATCTGATGCATCCGGAGAGCGCCCGCGAGGACATGCGGGAAGAAATGGTCCGCCATGGCGAGCGGACCGATGTGCTGCCTCTTTACGTCAACATCCTGGCCGTGCGGGCGGGGAAGGAAGTGGCCTTGTTCGATGCGGGATTCGGCGCGGGCAACAACCCGAAGATGGGCTGGCTCGTGGACGGACTCGCCGCCGCGGGCATCGCGCCGGAGGAAGTCACCGCCGGCTTTCTCAGCCACGCCCATGTCGATCATCTCAATGGCTTCGTTAAGGAGGGGAAACCCGCCTTTCCCCAGGCCACGGTTTATTTGTTGCCGGAGGAATTGTCGTTTTGGCGAGGGCCGTCGCCGGATTTCTCGAAATCAAAACGCGATAAGGCCCCGCTTCCCGCCATGATCCGCGACGTGCGGGAGAAATACGACATCCTCGGCGAGAGCCTGCGCCCGGTGCCAGACGGCACGGAACTTTTTGGCGGCCATGTTCGCGTCGAGGCCGCTCCCGGTCATACCGATGGCCACGCCTGTTTCCGCCTCAGATCGGAGAACGAGGAGCTGCTCCACCTCACCGACCTCGCGCATCACTCCCTGCTCATGTTCAGCAATCCGGAGTGGAACATCGCCTTTGATCACGATCCCGATCGGGCCATCGCCACCCGGAAACGCTATTGGCAGGAAGCCGCCGCCAAACACACCCGGTGTTATGGTTTTCATCTTCCCTGGCCCGGCCTCGGCCGCATCGTCGAACGCGGCTCGAATTCCTATGGTTGGTGGCCCGAGCCCGCCGGTTGGGGAAAATATTAGGCCGAGGGGATGGTTCGGCGGGCAGGGCGGGAGAGTGTTTCAACCCACGAGATACTTTTCCGCCAGCGCCAGGTCGGGCGGGTGGGTGATCTTGGGGTTGAACGAGGTGGCTTCGACGAGCCACACGTCGTGCCCGAGCGCGGCCACGGCGGAGACTTCGTCGGTGGGGGTGGCGCCTTCCGCTTGCGCGCGGGCGCAGGCGTCGCGCAGGAGGGGGAGGGCGAAGACTTGCGGGGTTTCCATCGCCCACAAGCCGTCGCGGTCCACGGCGGCCAGCACGCGGCCGGCGGCGTCGGCGCGTTTCACGGTTTCCACCACGCGATGGGCCAGCGCGGCCGCGCCGGTGAGGCGCGCCTGGCGGATGGTGCGGGCAATGTCTTCGGGCGCGACCAAGGGGCGCGCGCCGTCATGCACGGCGACCAGTTGGGTCTGGGGGGATACCGCCGCCAGTCCCGCCGCCACCGAATCGCATCGCTCCGCGCCGCCGGGAACGAACCGCACGCGGCCGGCCACGGGTCGGCCTTCCTCGGTGACGAGGCGTTCCCGCAATCGTGCGGCCCGGGTGTCATCCGTGACGACGATGATCTCCGCGAGATCCGCGCAGCGGGTCAGGGCCATGAGCGAGCGCCACAAGACCGGTTGCCCGGCGAGCGAGGCTTCCAGTTTGTCGAAACCCATGCGGCGGCTGTGGCCCGCCGCGACGATGATGCCCGTGGTCATGGCTCAGGGTTTTCAAGGGGCGCCGTTCCCGCAAGGCCGGATGCGGCGCCCGACGCGCCCATTGGGTCCATCAATGTCCATCCCCCTCAAATCATGCCGAGTTTCATTTTCCCTTCGAGGCTGATCATGTCCTGGTTCCATGCGGGCTCCCAGACGAGTTCGACTTTGGCTTCGTCCACGCCGGGGATGGTGAGGAGACGGCTTTGCGCGTCGGCGGCGATGGTCGGCCCCATGCCGCACCCGGGCGCGGTGAGCGTCATCTTCACGGTGACGGTGGCGCGGCCGTTCTCCTCCGGCGCGGCGGTCATGTCATAGACGAGGCCGAGGTCCACGATATTGACGGGAATTTCCGGGTCATAGACGTTTTTGAGTTGCTCCCAAATGGCGGTTTCCAGCTCGGCGCCCTGCAGCGGAGTCTCGCCGTAGTCGCCGGTGGCTTTGCGCGCGGCGATGCCGAGGCCGAGCGCGTCGGCGTCGCGGGAGGAAATGCGGGCCAGCCCCTGCTCGGTGGCCACGGTGTAGGTGCCGCCGAGCGATTGGGTGATGATGACCTTCAGTCCCAAGGGCAGCACGATGGTATCGCCGCTGGGAATCTGGATCGCTTCGACCTCGCGGGTCAGTTCGATTTCGGAATGCATGGAAACGCGAAAATGGCACGGCTCGCCGCAAATGTAAACGGCGGCGGATCACCCGCGCGCGGAGGCCGGCAGCAGGGAGGCGGACCCCTCGTCGAGGAAAAACGTGGTGTCGCCGTGCGTGCGGAGGATGGACGCGGGCACGTCCGGCGTGAGCGGGCCGGTCAGCGCGGCCCGCACGGCTCCGGCTTTGCGCGCGTCGGGCACGGTGACGAGGAGAGAGGCGCTTTTTAGAATCTGCCGCACGCTGAGACTGAGCGCCTGGCGCGGCACGTCGTCGAGCGTGGCGAACCAGCCTTCGCCCCATTGTTGCCGGCGGCACGCGTCGTCCAGCGTGACGACGAGACAGGGTTCCTCGGTTTCGAAATCCGCCGGGGGATCATTGAACGCGAGGTGGCCGTTTTCGCCGATGCCGATGAAGGCCAGATCGACGGGCTGGCTCGCGAGCAAGGCGCCGTAACGCCGCCGTTCCGTCTCCGGGTCGGCCTCGCCGTCGAGATAATGGAACGCGCGCACCGGCAGCGGCAGCCGGGCATGAAAGCGCTCCCACAGATACCGGCGGAACGACGCCGGATGCGTGAGCGGCAGGCCGAGGTATTCGTCGAGATGGAAGACCGTCACTTTGTCCCAGCGGAGATCCGGCTCGCCGACCAGCGCGTCGAGCATGTCCAACTGTGACGCGCCGGTGGCGACGATGAGGGTGGCCGCGCCGTGCTCCTGCACGCGCTGTCGCAAGCGTGCGGCGCCTTCGGCCGCCGCCAGCCGCCCGCAGGTGGCGCGATCCGGAGCGATGAGGAGACGGGGAGCCGGTGGGGAATCAGGTAACGAAGCCATCGCCCGCAGCATCGGGCGCGGCGCCGTGATGGCAAGCCGGCGCTGCCTTCTCGTGACGGCGTTCCGCGTTACTCCGCCGGTGGGTCCGGCTTTTTTTCGGCTTTGCCCTCCACGGCGGATTGGATGTCGCGGGCCAAGGCGCGGCGGGCGGCGCGACGTTCTTCCAGAAATTCGCGGCGGACCACGAGCAGGTCGAAGATCGCGAAGAGAAACACCACCGCGAGCCCGGCCAGACTCGCTAGCACATAGAGGATGAACAAAATCTGATGCCGCCGCATCAGCTCGAAGCCGAGGAAATACCCGCCGAAAACGAAGAATAGCACCAGCAGGGTGATGAAGAAAATCCATTGCCGCCGCACCTTGGTGTCGGAAAGCACGGCCCGCGAAAAGCTCAGGCAGAGTTGGATGAGTTTGATCACGATCAGAACGGGCGGACGCGCCGATAAGCGACGCTCCAAAAACAACGTGCCGGAGGACCGGCCAAAGAGCAAGTGGCGCCAAGCAGCTCCCTTCCGCCCTCAGTTGTTCCTGGTGTCGTTCCATTAGGTGTGCAGTATTATTTTATATATATTGCACTAAATATCCAACATTTATGTTGCTTTTTGCCAAAAAAGGGCATTATCCGAACATGCTAATCCCCATCTACAT
>CAZQUC010000304.1:3204-5541 GCA_964596095.1 uncultured Enterobacteriaceae bacterium | reverse complement strand
CGTGGACTTGAAGAGCTTGTCGTGCGGCTGATGGAGCGGGGTATCGTCGGACATGATGAGCAAAAAACAAAGTGGGCGGAACAAGTGATGAGGATGGCGCAAGGGCCGGGCGAGCCGGGCGCCGCCGTCACGCTGACCGCGAAATCACATCTAAATAAACACGTAAAAATGCTCATTCAACAAATGGCGATACCCACACCGCCGCTTGGCCTTGTCGTCTCGCGAAATGTGCCGCACTGTGGCGGGTCGTTGTCTCATCCGCTCCCCTTCCCCACACCCGCATCTCATCATGGCCACCGCTTCCACCATGCTCGCCTTGGGCACCGCTTGTCCGGATTTCTCGCTGCCCGAAGTCGGCGACGGGCGGCTGATTTCCCGCGATGACTTCGTCGGCGCGCCCGCGCTGCTGATCATCTTTCTCTGCACCCACTGCCCGTATGTCGTGCATGTGCGGGAGGAACTCGCCCGGCTCGACCGCGATTACACCACGCGCGGCGTGGCCATCGTCGGCATCACGGCCAATGACTCGGAAGCCTATCCCGAAGACGCGGCCGGCCCGACCGCCGCCATGGCGCGGGAATCCGGCTGGGCCTTTCCCGTGCTTTACGACGAAACCCAGGCCGTGGCACGCGCCTTCACCGCCGCCTGCACGCCGGATTTTTTCCTCTTCGATGCCGCGCGCCACCTCGTCTATCGCGGGCAATTGGACGACTCCCGGCCGTCACGTGGCCCGGATCGTCCCGGCCAGGGCGTCTGCGACGGCCGCTCGCTGCGTCGGGCGTTAGATGCCACCTTGGCCGGGGGACTTCCCGATCCCGCGCAGTTCCCCAGCCTGGGCTGCAACATCAAATGGAAACCGGGCCTGGAGCCGGATTATTTCTGAAACGCCGGCCCGCCGAAGATCACCCCATCCGCAGGATTTCCGCTGGCACGTGCGGGGAAGCCGTTTAGGAGAGTCATACGAATGTTTTTCCAATCACTCATGCCCCGGGCGGAAATCGGGGCGAACAGCTTCTTATTTGACTTCGACGGCACGCGGGTGGTGGTCGATTCCGGAATGCACCCCAAAATGGTGGGGACGGAAGCCTTGCCGGACCTGGATGCCCTGGGGTTCGACACGCTGGACGGCATCGTCCTCACCCACGCGCATCTCGACCACGCGGGCACGCTGCCCCTGCTGCAGCGGCGGCATCCGCGCACGCCGGTCTTCCTCACCGCGGAAACGGCCGCGCTCACCGACATCATGCTCCACAATTCGGTCAATGTGATGAGCAGCCAGCGGGAGGAGCTCAGCCTGCTCGAATACCCGCTCTTCACGCACACGGAAGTGGAGGAGGTCGTCGCCCAATGGACGCCGCGCCGCTTCGACCAGCCGTTCGAAATCGGCGACCGCGGGGTGCGGGCGCGGCTGTATTCGGCCGGCCACGTGCTGGGCGCGTCGGGCGTGTTGTTCGAGACGCCGGCCGGCCGCTCGGTTTTCCAGACCGGCGATGTGAATTTCGAGGACCAGTCGCTCACCGTGGGCGCGGAATTTCCCACCTCCGGCATCGACACGCTGGTCATGGAAACGACCCGCGGCGACGCCCCGCGCGATCCGGGTTACACGCGGGAAAAGGAGGCGCAAAAACTCGCCCGCGCCATCCGCGAAACCTTCCGCAACGGCGGCAGCGTGCTGATGCCGGTCTTCGCGCTGGGCAAGACGCAGGAGCTGCTGCTGCTGATCCACGAATTGAAACAGGCCGGCGAGATCCCCGCCGCGCCCATTTTCATCGGCGGCCTCAGCCTCAAAGTCACCCGCGCCACCGATGACCTCGCCGACCGCAGCCGCCGCCTGCGGCCGGGCTTCCGGCTCTTGCAGGAAATCCCCGAACTCCAATTCTCCGCGCGGCCGCCCCGCAAGGGCACCCGCCGGCCGATGGTCTATCGGCCCGGCGCGCTCTATCTGCTCTCCAGCGGCATGATGACCGAGAATACGGTCTCCAACGAGTTCGCGTTCGACTTCATCGGCAATCCCGCCAACCACCTCGCCTTCGTCGGTTATGCCGATCCCGACAGCCCCGGTGGCCGGCTCAAGGCGGCGGCTCATGGGTATCCCTTCCTGCTCAATGAAAAACGCCCACCAGTGCCGTTGAACTGCACGGTGGAGAGTTTCGATTTCAGCGGTCACTCCGATCGCGAAGCCCTCCGCGCCTACGCCAACCGGGTGAAGCCGCGGCGCATCATCCTCGTGCATGGCGACGAGCCGGCGCTGCGCTGGTTCGAAGCCACCCTGCGCGCCGACCTGCCCGACAGCGAGGTGATCATCGCGCGCAAAGAACAGCCGATCGCGTTGTAAGG
>CAZQUC010000304.1:0-3104 GCA_964596095.1 uncultured Enterobacteriaceae bacterium | reverse complement strand
CCGGCCGCCTTCCGCAGCTCGCGTGGTCATCGTCGGCGGCGGGATCGTGGGCTGCTCCGTGGCCTATCATTTGGCCAAGGCAGGGTGGCAGGATGTCTTGCTGCTGGAGCAGGGCCGGCTGAGCGGCGGCACGACGTGGCACGCGGCCGGGATGGTCGGCCAGCTCCGCGCCAGCAACAGCATGACGCAGATCAACAAATACTCGGCCGCGCTTTACCCCGAGCTGGAAAAGGAAACCGGCCACGACGTCGGCTGGGTGCGCACCGAGGGGCTGACCTTGGCCACCAACGAGGCGCGGATGACGCAACTCCGCCGCACCGCGGCGATGGCGGAGGTCTTCGGCGTGGAGGCCCGCCTCGTCGGCCCGCGCGAGGCGCAGGAGCTGTGGCCGCTCATCCAGATCGACGACGTGCTCGGCGCGGTGCATCTGCCCGGCGACGGCCGCGTCATTCCCGGCGAGTGTGCGGTGGCCTTGGCCAAAGGCGCGCGGCAGCACGGCGCGGCGTTGTTCGACGGCGTGCGCGTCGCCGCGCTGCTGACGCAGCCCGCCACACACGGCCGCGCGCGCGTCACCGGCGTGCAGCTCGAAAACGGCGCGGAAATCCGCGCGGAATGGGTCGTGCTCGCCAGCGGCATGTGGACGCGCCAACTCGGCCTGCCCCTCGGCGTGGACCTGCCGCTTTACCCGGTCGAGCACCACTACGTGCTGAGCGAACCCATCGAAGGCGCGCGCCGCGATCTGCCCTGCGCGCGCGACCCGGACGCGGCGATCTATTTCCGCACGCTCGACGACGGCTCGATCAAGCTCGGCGCGTTCCAGTGGCGCTCGAAGCCGTGGCAAATCGGCGACACCGTGCCGCCGGACTTCGCCTTTGGGCTGCTGGAGGACGATTGGGAAAAATTCGCCGAGCCGTGGGCCGCCGGCAAGCACCGCATCCCCGCGCTGCGCGAGGCCAGGTTTCCCAAATTCGTCAACGGCCCGGAGAGCTTCACGCCGGACAACAATTTCCTCATGGGACCGCCGGCGGGCACGGAGGGGTTGTTCGTGCTCGCGGGCTTCAACTCCGTGGGCATCGCCAGCGCGGGCGGCGTCGGGCATTTCGCCGTGCCATGGCTGGAAACCGGCGAGATGCCGATGGACCTGTGGAGCGTCGATGTGCGGCGCTTCATGCCGTGGCAAAACGGCCGCGGCTATCTGCAAGCCCGCGCCGCCGAAGTGCTGGGCCTGCATTACCAAATGGCCTGGCCCAACCGCGAGATGGAAACCTCGCGCGACGTGCGCCGCACGCCGTTGCATAACGTGACCAACGCCGCGGGCGCGTGCTTCGGCCAGACCGCGGGCTGGGAGCGCGCGCTCTGGTATGCTCCGCCCGACGTCGCGCCCGAGCTGGCCTATTCCTTCCACAAGCAAAACTGGGCGCCGCACGTCGCCGCCGAGGTCAGCCAGTGCCGCGAGAGCGTCGCGCTTTTCGATCAATCCACCTTCGGCAAATACGAGATCACCGGACGCGATGCCTTGGCCCAGCTCCAATGGCTGTGCGCCAACCAGATCGACGTGCCGGAAGGCCGCCTCGTCTATACCGGCCTGCTCAACGCGCGCGGCACTTACGAATCGGACCTCACCGTGGTGCGACTGGGACCGGAGCGCTTCTACCTACTAACCGCGACCCAGCAGGCGCGGCACGACGCGGACTGGATCCTGCGCCAAGTCCCGGCGGAAGCGGATTTTCATCTGCGCGAGGTGACCGAAGACATCGGCGTGGTGTCGATCATGGGACCGCGCTCCCGCGACGTGCTGCGCCGCGTGACCGCCACCGACCTCTCGAACGAAGCCTTCCCCTTCGGCCACAGCCGGGAGATCGACCTCACCGGCGTGGCCCGGATGGTGCGGGCCTTGCGCGTGACCTATGTCGGCGAACTCGGCTGGGAACTGCACGGCCCCGCCGCCGTGATGCCCGACGTGTGGCGCGTCCTCATGGCCGCCGGCACCGACGCCGGCATCCGCCCTGCGGGCACATATGCCATCAACGCCATGCGCCTCGAAAAAGCCTACCGCGCCTGGGGCCACGAATTATCGGTCGATGAAACTCCGTTCGAAGCCGGCCTCACCTTCGCCATTGACTGGAGCAAAGACTTCCTCGGCAAAAGCCGCCTCGTCGAATTGAAAGACCAGCCGTTGCGCAAACGCCTGGTCTCACTGGTCCTGGAGTGCGACGACCCCACCGTCACCTTGTGGGGCAACGAGCCGGTCTTTCGCGACGGCGTGCTGGCCGGCTACACCTCCAGCGCCGCCTTCTCCCCCACCCTCGGCGCGCCCCTCGCGATGGCGTATGTGAAGCGCCCGCCCGCCGAACGCACGCTCGGCGTGGACAAAGCATGGATCCACTCCGGCGCTTACACCATCCTGCAAGATGGCCGCCATTGGCCCGCCCGCGTGAGCTTGTCAGCGCCGTTCGATCCTCATCGCGCCAAGATCCTCGCCTGATCGGTGGACGAGCGTCCCCACGAAGCCTGGCGGAATCCATGAGATCACCAGCGCTTGCGACAAGGGGCCGAACGTGTCAGAATGCGCGCATGTCAGTCGCGCTGACGCATCGCTTCACGGTGGAGGAATACTACCGCATGGCCGAAACCGGCATCCTCAAACCGGATGCGCGGGTCGAACTCATTGACGGAGAGATTGTCGATATGCTGCCGATTGGACCTTTTCACAGCGGGACACTGAGCCAGCTCAACGCCATCTTCCAGCAGCACGCGCGCGGCCGCTGGCTGGTCTGGAACCAGAGTCCCTTGTCTCTGGATGCCTATCATGTGCCCGAGCCTGATTTGATGCTGGTGCGGCCCGCGGACCACCATTACAAAACCGCTCATCCCGTGGCGACGGACGTTTTCCTCCTCATCGAAGTGGCGGATTCCAGCCTGACCTTCGATCAAACCACCAAGCTGCCGCTCTATGCGCGCGCCGGAATCGAGGAGGCGTGGATTCTCAACGCGCCGCAGAAGCAGTTGGAAATCTATCGCCAGCCGCATTTCACCGGTTACGAATCGAAGACCATCCTGCGCGACGGCACCGCAGCCCCCGCGCGGTTTCCGGATGCCGTGGT
>CAZQUC010000303.1:0-5541 GCA_964596095.1 uncultured Enterobacteriaceae bacterium | reverse complement strand
TCGGTCTGGAGGTAGCCGCGGTCGGTGAGCTTGGGCTGGGCGCCGCCGGGCAGCAGCGGCTTCACACCGATGGCGATGAGCGCGACATCGGCGGTCAGGACTTCCTGCTTCCCGTCTTTCTCCACGGTGATTTCCACTTTGTCGCCGAGGTCTTTCGTGGCCACGACCTTGGTGCCGAGTTTGAAGCCGATGCCGATCTTGGTGAAGCTCTTTTCCAGCGCCTGGCTGACCTCCGTGTCCTCGACGGGCAGGAGGTTGGGCAGCATTTCGACGATGGTGATCTTGGTGCCGAAGGCGTTGTAGAAATACGCGAACTCCACGCCGATGGCCCCCGCGCCGATGACGATCATGTCCTTGGGCTGCTTCTCCAGGATCATCGCGTCGTGGCTGCCGATGACGGTCTTGCCGTTGAAGGGCAGGCCGGGCAGGTCGCGGGTCTCGCAGCCGGTGGCGATGAGCGTGTGGGCGGCCTCCAGCGTGGTCTTCGTGCCGTCGGCGGCGGTGACTTCCACCTGGCCGGCGCCGGGGATCGACGCCGTGCCGCGCACGTAATCGACCTTGTTTTTCTTGAAGAGGAACTCGATGCCGCCGGCCATCTTGTCGCTGACCTTGCGGCTGCGGGCGATGATCTTCGACCAATCGTAGCCGAGGTTGTCGAAGCTGATGCCGAACTCCGTCGCCTTGTGCTTGAGCGTCTGATAGAGTTCGGCGTTTTTGAGCAACGCCTTGGTGGGGATGCAGCCCCAGTTCAAACACGTGCCGCCCGCGCGCTCTTTCTCCACGCAGGCGACTTTCTTGCCCAATTGGGCGGCGCGGATGGCGCCGACATAACCGGCCGGGCCACCCCCGATGACAACGAGATCATACTTCGACATGAGGCCGTCAGAATTGACGGCGCGGGCGGCTTGGCAAAAGAAATAATTGTCGGGCGTGAGCCGCGGCCACGCCGCCTCAATAATCACGCCGGGAGAACATCCAGCCCGCGGCGAGGAGCACCACCACCTCGAAGGCGAGCGAGGTGCCGAGGATGTAAGCGGGGGATTTCTCCATGGCGTCGCGGGCGGCGAGATTCTGCACCACCTGCTGGCGGAGCACTTCGGGAGGCACGGCCCCGCGGCCGAACATCTCGCTGGCCTGGGTGTATTTCTCCACTTCCTTTTCGATTTCCTCCTCGCGCAGCCGCAGCTTGTCCTCGTCGCGCATCACGCTGCGCTTGATCAACTCGGTGGTCTCGTTGGTCTTCGGCAGCACCAGCATCATCGTCCGGAAGGCGCGGTGCAGGGAGGTGGCGGTGCGGGTCGCCGTGGCGGTCTCGTCTTGCCCGAGCGCCAGCGAGAGCGAGGTGTCGGTGAGGAATTTGCCGGAAATGAATTCCGCGGTCCGCAGCCCGAAGATCATGAGCCACACGAGCAGGGTGAGCAGCAGCGCGGCCAGGGTCGAGCGGGTCCACACGCCCAGGAGCACGCAGATCGCATACAAATAGCTGTAGAGCACCACCGCCAGGGGCACGCTGTAGAAGACCGGCCAGTGCCAGAAGCCCACGCGCCAGCGCAGGGTGAAAAACACCAGCGCCGCCGCCAGGGCGCTGAGGATGAAGGAAACCATCAACCCGCTGGCGAATTTCAGGAAGAACAGTTTCCACCGGCCGATGGGCTTGGAGAGCGCGGTGTCGATCACCCCGCCGGCCATGAGTTCGGGGAAAATGGAGGCGCAGGTGATGAGGCCGAGGATGACGCCGAAGAGCGTGGTCCAATGATTGGTCAACAGGTAGAAGGCGTTCAACGCCATCAGGGCCGCGCCGGGAGTGCCCGCGCGCACGGTTTCGTTTTTCAGGTCGAAAAAGAAAAAGAGGGAGAATCCCTGGTCATTGAAACCCAGCGAGGCATACAACGCGCAGATCGCCACCGTGGTGAGGACCGCGATCCAGAACAGCTTCCGGGCTTTGAGCAGGCGCCAGGTGTCGGCGAAAATGGCGGCGGTTTGCATGGCGGGGATGACGCGGCGGGTCGTGGGGTGAGGCGCGGCGGCCGGGAAATCCGCGCGCGTGCGAGGGGTTAAGCCGGAGTTCCCGGCCTGGCAAGCGTGACCGGATTTTTTCGCTTCCCGTTTCGGCAAATGCGCGCACAATGGTGAGCCTCCCGTCACGAATCCGTGATTTCCTGACATGATCATCGTGCGCAAATTTCTTCGTGTGTTCCTGCTTGTGCTGGCGGCCTGTGGCGGCGCGCGCGAGGCGTCGGCCCAATTGCAGGTCTATCTCGACGTGAACAAACCCCAGCTCGTGGCCTACGAGCCGGTGTTGGCCACGGTCACGGTGGAGAATATCGCGGGCAAGGATGTGATGCTGGGCGAGCCGGGAGGCCGCGGCTGGCTGAGCTTCAATGTCCAGAAGATCGACAAATTCGGCAGCTACAATGTCCTCGCGCCCGGCGGCGAACCGGCCTCGGAGCCGCGCCTGCTGAAAGCCGGGGCGACGATGAAGCAGACGATCAGCCTCGGGCGGATTTATCCCATCGGCTCGATGGGCAATTACTCCATCCGGGCCAACGTGTTCTTCACCGACTTCGGCCAATACCTCACCTCCAATGTCAGGGCGATCACCGTGTTGGATGGCACGCGGCTGTGGGAGCGGGAGTTCGGCTTCAATCAGGCCGGCCGCTCCACGAGTTACCGCCAGTTCAGCATTCTCAGCCACCAGACCGATGACGATCTGAAACTCTACGTCCGCCTCCGCGACAAACTGAGCCAGCGCGTGCTGGCCACGTATTCCCTCGGGCCGCTCGTGCTTTACCGGGAACCCCAGGCGGTGATCGACTCCAGCAACCGGCTCAATGTGTTTTTCCAAACCGGACGCACGCTCTATCGTCATGTGGTCGTGGGGCCGGACGGGTCGAAGCTTTCGGAAAAAATTTACGAGACGAAGGACGAGTCCGTCCCGCAATTGGTGAGCACGCCCGAGCGATCGGTGCGCGTGTCCGGCGGGCGGACTTACAATCCAGGCCGCGAAACGGCGGAAGCGCTGGATGTGGTGCATCATCTCTCCGAACGTCCGGCGGGCCTGCCCGATGGAGATGTGACGGAGTGAGGGGGGGCCCAGGTGGCGGCTCCGATGTTCGGAGCGCGGACTAGCCGGGGATCAGGCCCGCGGTCTCCCAACTTCGCAGCGCAGCGCGTCAACATGGCCGGAGCACAGTCAGAAACCATGTGCCGTTTGGCCATCCGCCTCGGCTTGGCTTCGCTCAGCGCGTTAGGCGGTTGGTTTGGGGCATGGTTCATTTGGGAGTTTCTTTATTCCATTGGAGGCAAAGTTATCGATGATGAGCATTATCAGGATTGGTATTCGGCCGTCCCACCGGCTGGTTTGGTAGCCGGAGCCGTGGCCGGGATCTTGGCCATTCGGCCGACGCCAAGCAGCTTCTTTTGGCTTGTAGCGATTCATGGAATGGCCCTTTTCCTGGGCTGTGTTGCGGCATTTCAGGGATGGCGACCCGCGCTGATCACATACTTTCTCACGATCTCATGCTTTCCCTTTTTGCCTCTGATCCGAAGCACAATCAAACGGCTCAATATTTTGCTCAAACGCAAATCATGACCACCACACGGAACCAAGAATGAGCCCACGGACACAGGCCATTCCTGCCAGCCCGTTGTGTGTTCAACGATTTTCGTGGTTTATCACCCTCGCTCCCGCTGGTAGGTGGTGCCGGATCCTTGACGGAAGGGGCTCACCGCGCTTGGCTATCTGACATCAGACCCGACCGTTCCTTCTCCTCCGCCACCGTTTTCCAAGCCCATGATCCCCCGCCTGCTTTCCGTTGCTGTTGTTTGGTGCTTTCTCGCCGGGTTCGGCCGGCTGGCGGCCGGTGATGCCGCCGGCGAACAACCGGCCGCCGCGCCGGCGTCGGTGTCTTTTTGGAAAGACCTCCGCCCCATTTTCCAGGCGCAATGCCACGGCTGCCATCAGCCGGCGAGGGCGCGGGGCGAATACGTGATGACGGATTTCGCCTCGCTCGTGAAAGGTGGGGACACCGAGGGCACCGCGGTCCATTCGGGCCGGCCGGACGACTCGCCGCTGCTGGCGATCATCACTCCCGACGCGGCGGGCAAGGCGGCGATGCCGAAAAAAGGCCCGCCGTTGAAAGCGGAGGAGATCGCGCTCGTGCGTCGCTGGATCGCCGAAGGCGCGACCGATGACACCCCGGCCGCGGCCCGTCACTTGTGGGATGCGGATCATCCGCCCGTTTACCCGCGCCCGGCGCTGATCACGGCGCTGGATTTCTCGCCCGACGGCCAATGGCTGGCCGTGTCCGGCTTTCACGAAGTGCTGCTGCTGGACGCCGCGGCAGGCGCGTTGCGGCACCGGCTCATCGGCCTCAGCGAGCGCGTCGAATCGTTGAGTTTTTCTCCCGATGGCCAGCGGCTGGCAGTCACGGGCGGCCAGCCGGGGCGGCTCGGCGAGGCGCAGGTGTGGGACATGAAAACCCGCCGGCTCGCCTTGTCGGTGCCGGTGACGTTCGACACGCTTTACGGCGGGGCGTGGTCGCCCGACGGCCGGCAGATCGTCTTCGGCGGCGCGGATAAATCGGTGCGCGCTCTCGACGCGTCCTCGGGCGAGCCGACTTTCTTCGTGCTCGCGCACGATGACTGGGTGCAGGACACGGTCTTTTCCGTCAAAGGCGACTACATCGTGTCGGTGGGGCGCGACATGACGGCCAAGCTCAGCGAGACGGCCACGCAACGCTTCGTGGATAACATCACTTCCATCACGCCCGGCGCGCTCAAGGGCGGCCTCCAAGCCGTGGCCCGGCATCCGCAGCGCGATGAAATCCTCGTCGGCGGCAGCGATGGCGAGCCGCGCCTTTACCGGCTGACGCGCGAGGTCGAGCGCAAGATCGGTGACGACTCGAATCTCATCCGCGCCTTCCCCTCCGCGCCCGGCCGCCTGTGGGATGCGGATTACGCCCCGGATGGCAAGAGCTTCGCCGTCGCGGGATCGGGCGAGAGCGGCGGGTTCGTGGCACTCTACCAGTGCGATTTTGACACCGCGCTGCCCGAGGAGATCAAGGCGATCTACCGCAAGGAATCCTTCAACCGCAACGCGGAGGAAAAGAAAAAAGTGGACGAGTTCCTGCGCTCCGGCGTCAGCAAGCTCCGCGAGCGGACGTTTCCCGCCGCGTTGTATGCCTTGGCCTACGCGCCCGGCGGCGACCGCCTCGCTGTCGCCGGAGCGGCGGGGATCATTTATTTCATCGATCCCGCCACCGGCGAAATCCTGCGTGAGATCCAGCCATTCCCCCTGGCAACGGCGGCGACGGAAGTCGATTTTCAGTGACGCCCTTTTCAAGGGGCGCGGCTGAGGACGCGGTAGAAGGCCTGCGACGCGGGAGCGGCGGAGTCGATCAAGGCCACCGGGCCGGCGACTTCGCGCGGGCCGAGAGTCAGGGCTGAGGTCCACTCCGTTGCACGAAGGTCGGCGCGGCGTTGCAATTCGTAGGTCCAGCCCGCCTGCCCATCCACGACCAGCAGCACCACCTCGCCTTG
>CAZQUC010000302.1:0-5570 GCA_964596095.1 uncultured Enterobacteriaceae bacterium | reverse complement strand
GGCCGGCCCTTGAAGATCGACGCCATGGAGTTCGACGGCCTCATTCCCGCGCTCAAGAGCGGCCATATCGATCTCGTCATCTCCTCGCTCACCGCCAATGACGAGCGGCGCGAGTCCATCGATTTTTCCGAATCCTACGCCTTCACCGGCCTCGCCATCCTCACCGGCAAGCACACCGACGTGCAGGGCATCGAGGAGCTGAGAAAGCCCGGACGGATCATCACCGCCAAGAGCGGCACCACCGGCGAATCCTGGGCGCGGAAAAACCTGCCCGAGGCCAAAGTGGTGATCTTCGCCGATCAGGCGGCCTGCGTCTCCGATGTCGCCCAGGGTCGCGCCGACGCCTTCATCTACGACCAGCTCAGCATCTACGGCTACTACATGCAGAACCGCGACACCACGCGCGGCCTGCTGCGTCCCTTTGTGGAGGAATCCTGGGCCGTGGGCGTGGCCAAGGGCAACGACACGCTGCGCCAGCAGGTGAACGAGTTCCTGGTGCATTTCCGCGCGCAGGATGGTTTCTCCAAGCTGGCGGATCGCTATCTTAAGGAGGAAAAGAAGCTCTTGGAGGAAATGGGCATTCCCTTCATCCTGCGCTGACGACGGCTGCCAGCGGACGCTTTTTGGAGTGCGGGGGCTTGCCTCCGCTTTTTCGACTCACCGGCTTGCCGGCGAGGTGTGGTATTTTTCATGCGGACGCTTTCTCCCTGCTACGCCGCTCTCCGCCTCAGAGCGGAATCATCCTGATGGCCCCGGACCGAGGCTGAAACCTGAAACGAAACTCCCGTTTGCGTTCTTTTCTTCCGAAGGTTAAAGGGACGGCTCCGCTGTTCCGAATCTGATGAAAGTTGCCGCCGTTCTGTGTGCCACTCTGGCCGTGCTGATTTGTTCTTGCGACAAGCAGTCCTACTCCGAAACCCGTCCGTTCACCCACCACGGGGAGCATGGCGCGTCTCACGGAGACGCGGCGGGCCACGACACGAAAGCCACCCCACCCGCCGCCCACTGAGATGAAGACTCTTTTTTGCCGGCGTCTGCCTTTGATCGCGCTCGCCCTGAGCACGATGAGCCTGGGTTCCTCCTGCCAACTGCTGGCGCCGATCATGCCGCTGCTGAGTTCCCCGTTGTCCCTGCTCGGCTCCGCGTTGGGCGCGGTGGCGGCCAATCCGCTGGGCACCGCCGCCGCCGCCGCCGCGTTGTAGCGGCCGGACACCGCTGGTCCGAACCGGCGACCATGCCGACGCCTTCACGCAGGAGGGCTTGTGTTCCGGCACCCGCCTGAATACACTGCGGGCCATGAAACCCACAAATCCCGGCTTCGCCGCGCGGCTGATCCTGATGGTCGCGGTTTTTTTCGGAATGGCGTTCTCCGCCGTCTCCGCCCCCGAGGAGGACCGGCTGACAGCCGATTTGCGCAAGGCGTGGGAATTGCTGGAGGCGGGCGATCACGACGCCACGGTCGCTTTTGTGGAAACGTCGCTGGGAAGCTTTGAAAAAGAGGCGAAGGCGCAAGCGGCCCGGATGCGCGGCTTCGCCAAAAAGGGCGCGGAACTGGAATTTCACCAAGTGAACATTGCCGGCACGCTCGGTTACATCAAAGGATTGGCGCGGCAACGCGGCGACCGCACCGAGCCGGCTCTGGCGGCATTCCGCGAGGTCTGGACTACGTATCCCTTCGCCCAAGCGTGGGATCCTCAGGGGTGGTTCTGGAAGCCGGGACAGGCGGCGAAAAAGGAGTTTTACCTCGAAACACTCGCCCGCGCCGCGCGCGACCGCGCGCTGGACGCGTCCGTGTTTCCGGCGCAGGAAGACGCGCTGGATCACCCCCAGGCGAGTGCCGCGCTGGCCGAATTGGTGAGCCGCACGCTGGAGCGCGGCGATTACGCGACGCTGGAATACTTGGGCGACCGCCTGCAACGCCTGCCCCTGCGTTACTCCGATGGCACGTGGGCGCTCGAAACCCTCATCTCAACCGCCGGGAATGCGGCGGGATCGGCGAAAAAAGACGAGTCTTGGGAACGGACGCGCGAACGGCTGGCGGCGTGGCGGGAGGCGTTTCCCGATTCCGTCCTGCCGCGGATCGCCGAAGCGAGGCGCCTGATCAGCCATGCCTGGCAGATCCGGGGCAATGGCGTCGCCGCCAGCGTCAAGCCCGAGGTCTGGCCGATTTTCGGCGAGCGCATCGCGGCCGCGAAAGCCGTGCTCGACGCCTGCCCGCGCACCTGCCCGGAGTGGTATGAGGAATGGCTCACCGCCGCCCGCGCCGAGGGCGTGCCGCTGGAGGAGCAGGTCAAGACTTTCGCCGAAGGCTGGAAGGCCTTTCCCGGCTATCAGCCGATGCTGCACGGCATCATCTACAGCCTGCTGCCCCGCTGGGGCGGCGCGCCCGGCGACTGGCACCGGCTGGCCTTGCGGCTGGGGGATCAAGACGGCGCGGCCGTTTACACCCTCGCCGTCAATCAGGCCTGGAGCTTCGAGCGCGCGACCATTCTCGACGTGCCGGGCTTCGACCGCCCCCTCTACCGGCGGGGATGGAAAGCGCTGCTCGACCAGCATCCCGGCTCGCTCTCCCTCATCCACAAATGCCTGACCATCGCGCTCTCGCTTCAGGATACCGCCCTCATCGCCGACGCCCATCGGCGCGCCGGCCAGCGGTATCATCCCGCCTATTGGAATTCCCCCGACGATTTCCTCGCCAACAAACGGCTGACCTTGGGCGATCAGGATTAAAGGCGCCGCTCTTTGGAGCCACGTGGACGCCGTTGGAGATGATGAGAAAACCCCCGGCCGTCCTTTCCGCGCTCACACCGGGCGCTGGCGGATTTCCACGTAGGATTGGCCGCCGGGCACGGGGACGGCGATCATGAGCAATTGGTGATCCTGGGCCATCGACCACAGCAATTGGCGGCGGGTGATGGCCACGCGATGCACGGTGACGTGCGGGTTGTCCCGCAGCCGGCCGACCCACACCACGCTCAGCTCACGCAGCGCGGGATGGTGGAAGACTTCCTTGAGCGGCACTTCGGTGATCTGGATGTGCAAGGGCGTGTCCAGCCAGTCATTGAAGGCCCGGTTGGTGGAAAAAAGAAAATCCTGCGGGACCACGGCCAGCTTGTCGTGCGGTTTGAAATCCGGCTTGACCGTGCAGGAGGGCAGGAGCAGGGCCACCGCCAGAAAGACGGCGTGGAGGGGGGACAACAAGTTCTTCATCGCGCGCATCGTGGCTGAGACGCCGTCGGGGTCAATGGCGTTCACACGGAATTGGAAAATCCTCTGGCCGGCGACCCTTTTTGCGACCCCGGCCGCGCGGCCCCCTCACGGGATTTTTCGTGAGGCCTTTTCTTCCACGGACCGGATATTTCACTTGAACAATTTAATCACCATAATAACAATATTTATCTTTTTGTTCAAAAGCGAATTGATCAACATTCTTGAGAATTTACATTTTACAAAAGAAAGTGAAGGTCAATAATACCGGCCAGATTGAACCATTCAGCCTTCCAGATTATCAATTTTAAGAAAAAGCCCTGTGGCAGAATCAGCGGCGAGCCGGCGGCCTCCCGCGCCTGAGTTTTCCTTCATCCAGTTATGGCCCACTTCTCGATTCTCGATCTTTTCCGGAAACAACCCGTCCGCAGCCTTACGGACGGCAAGGCCTATGAGGGGGTGCCCCCATTGCCTCCCTCTGGAGACAACGGCGCGGGCAGTCCCTTGAGGATCGGGCGCGTGGTCGGCTACAGCCCGCACGACGACGAGGACGCGCCGGAGGAAGCCGTCGCTGCCGCAACGCCGTTCGCCTTGACCCGCGAAGCCACGCCCTTGCCGAGCTCACGCCAGAGTCCGTTTACTTGGGACGAGGCGCCGGTCGAAGATGAAGACACGGCCTCACCGACAGGGCAGGAGGAGGAACCGTTGAGCATCGGGACCACCGCCACGAAAGCCAAACTGCCGTTTCGAAAAGCGCGCCCCTTTGAGTCGGCCCCGGCCCCGGTGGAGGCGTTGCCGGTGCGTCATGTTCCCGCCTACGGCGCGGGAGAAGCCGTCCTCACTCCGCTGGCCACGCTCCCCGAAGCGCCGGCGGTGGTGGCGGTCGCGCCGGGCAGCCCGTTCCAATTGGCGGAAGCCCTCCCGCCGGCGCCGCCCGCCGCCGTGCCGAAGTATTTCGTCTCGCCATTCGAGGTGGTGTCCTGTGAAGAGACGCCGGTGGGCATCACCTCGCCGTTTGCCGCGGAGCCGGTGGAGGCAGTGACGCCCGCGCCCATCGCGCCACCACCATCCTTGATCGAGCCGGAGGAAACCCCAGCCCCGGCCGCTTCCGAGCCCACCCCACCCGCGACGATTTCCCTGCGTTTGCTGGAACTGCTGCGCGGTCTGTCCGAGACGGACCTGGGCTTCGCGCCGGAACGGGTGCCGGCCGATTTCCGCGTGGACCTGCCGGCTCCGCTGGTGCTGGCCCAATTGCATACCGGGCGGGTTCAATTGCCGCTGGCCACCGTGGTCGCGCAATTGGAAGGGAAAATCCAACGCGCCTTTCAACGGAGCCGCGCGGACGCGTCAGTGCGCGTGCCGTTGCGGGAAATCGTCGCCAACCTGCCGGAAGCCGCGCAAGAAACGCCCGTTGCCGCGGTCGAGAGCGTCTTCAGCACCCCTTTCGCGATGAAAGCCGAGGAAGATGGCGCGCTTGCGATCGAGCCCTTCCCGGCCGACGGCGGCCCCCCGCCGGTCCCGGCCGAAGAACCCCCGCCCACGGCCCGCGAGGAGGAGCCACTCGGTCCGCTGGCCCAGGAGCCCTTCCTGCACATCCCCGAAGAAGTGGCGCCGGAAATTCCCGCGATGGCCGTGTTGTCGCCGACCCCGCCGCCATTGCCGCCCCTGCCGGAGAGCGCGCCCGTGCCTCTCCCGGTCGCCGAGACGGAAGCGGAACTCGCCGCCGAGCCCGAAGCCGTGGAACCGCCGGCGTTCGTCAGCCCGTTCGAGTCCGGATTCGATTTTCCGGTGCGGCCCTTGGATGAGGAGCCCATTCCTCTGGAATCGTTGCGGGATGCGCCGGAGGCCAACGGCCATGGCGCGATTCCCGCCAAACCGCCGGCGTTGCCGCCGGGATTGGCGGCACGCGTCGAAGCCTCCGCGCCTGCGACACCACGGGTCACTCGCGGCCGGGTCTTTTCCTTCGATACCCCGCCCGCCCGCCCGCCGGTGGTCGCGCCGGCCGCCGCTCCAGCACCGGTCGTTCCGCCGCCACTGCCCAACCTGGCCGCCCCAGCCCCGGTGGCCGAGCCAGAGACGGCCCCCATTCCGGCCGCGCCGTCCGTGTTCAGCGAGATTTCCGAACCACCGCTCTTCGGGGCGTGGCACACCCCGCCGCCACCCGTTGTGACCCCGTTCACGGAAGAGCCGGTGGCGGAAGTCCCGTCGGTGCTCCCCTCGGAAGCGATAGCCGGTGAGCCAGAGGCCGCCACCACACCGGAAGCCGCATCCGTGACCGCGCCTCCCGCTGAGATTCCGGTCGCCGTGCCGGATCAAAGCCCCGCCGCCGTAGAGGAGGGATTTGATTTCTCTTTTGCGCCGCC
>CAZQUC010000301.1:0-5573 GCA_964596095.1 uncultured Enterobacteriaceae bacterium | reverse complement strand
AGCACGACGGTGGAGTCGAGGTGGGCGAAGGTGTTGGCCGGGGCGGGGTCGGTCAAGTCATCCGCCGGCACATACACCGCCTGGAAGGAGGTGATGGAGCCGGACTTGGTGGAGGTAATCCGCTCCTGCATCGCGCCCATCTCGGCGGCGAGCGTCGGCTGGTAACCCACCGCGGACGGCGTCCGGCCGAGGAGCGCGGACACTTCGGAGCCGGCTTGCGAGAAACGGAAGACGTTGTCCACGAAGAAGAGCACGTCCTGGTTTTTCTCGTCGCGGAAATATTCGGCCATCGAGAGCGCGGAGAGCGCGACCCGCAGACGGGCACCGGGAGGCTCGTTCATCTGGCCATAGACGAGCGCCACCTTGGAGCCTTCCTTGAGCACCGGGCGGCCTTTGTCGTCTTTCTTGACTTCGTGGGTGTCCTTGCCGTTGGCGTCCTTGACCTTTTCGGTGGCGATGACGCCGGACTCGATCATTTCCCAGTAAAGGTCGTTGCCCTCCCGGGTCCGCTCACCCACCCCAGCGAACACGGAATAACCCCCGTGGCCTTTGGCGATGTTATTGATGAGCTCCATGATGACGACGGTCTTGCCGACGCCCGCGCCCCCGAAGGCACCCACTTTCCCACCCTTGGTGAAGGGCGCGATGAGGTCGATGACCTTGATGCCGGTTTCGAGGATCTGCGCAGAGGGATCCTGGTCGGTCAGGGAAGGCGCGGCGCGGTGGATCGGATAACGCTTGCCGACCTTGGGCGCGGCCTGGTCATCGACGGGATCGCCGGTGACGTTGAAAATCCGGCCGAGCACCTCCTCGCCGACGGGCACGGTGATCGGCGCGCCGGTGTCGATGACATCGAACCCGCGTTGCAGGCCTTCCGTGGTCGTCATGGCCACCGAACGCACCCAGCCGTCGCCCAAGTGCTGCTGCACCTCGCACACCAGCTTGGTGTTCTTGCCGTTCAAGCTGTAATGGATCTCCAGCGCGTTGTAGATCTTGGGCAGGACGCCGGTGGCGGAAAAATCAACGTCCACCACGGGACCGATGACTTGGACGATTTTGCCGATGTTGCTCATGTTAGGAATGGAAAGTGTCGGGTGTTGAAAGAATGGAAGCGGAAACGGTTATTCGAGCGCCATCTTGGCGGTGGTGATTTCGAGGAGTTCGTTGGTGATGGCGGCCTGGCGCAGCTTGTTGTATTCGAGGCTGAGATCCTTGAGCATCTGCTTGGCGTTGTCGGTGGCGTTTTTCATCGCCACCATCCGGCTGGAGTGCTCGGAGGCCCGCGCTTCCAGCACGATCTGATACAGCGTGTTGTTCACATACTGCGGGAGGATGGTGGCATACACGCCCGTGGCGCTGGGCTCGAATTCATATTCCACGCCGTCGGACTTCGTATCCTCCACGACCACCGCGCTGCCCATGCCTTCGTAATCTTTCTTGCCGCCGAGAGTGACCGGATTGACCGGGAGCAGTTGCTCGACGGTCGGGATCTGTGTCACCGTGTTGACGAAATTGTTGAAGGCGACCAGCACCTGTTTGTAGTCACCGCTGAGGAATTTTTCCTGGACGAATTTCCCGGCCACGCGCACTTCGGCGAAGGTGGCGGGATCTTTGACCGGGAAATCGGCCACGAGTTCCTTCTTCAAGCGCGCCAACCCTTGCGCGGCCTTGCGGCCGATGGTGACGAATTCCACCGCGCTCTCGTCCGCCACCGCGGCGTTAACTTTCTTGAGCAGGTTGGTGTTGAGCGCGCCGCACAGCCCCTTGTCGGTGGCGACGACGAGCACGAGCGTCTTGCCGCCCTGGCCTGCTTCGAAGAACGGATGCGCCGCCTCTTCCGCCTTCTCTTTCAAGCTGACCAGCACCTTGTTGAGCAGGTCGGCGTAGGGCCGGCCATGGGTGGCCTGGTCCTGGGCCTTTTTCATCTTGGCCGCAGCGACAAGCTGCATGGCCTTGGTGATCTGGGCCGTGTTCTTGACCGACTTGATGCGGCGGCGGATGTCGCGGGTGCTGGGCATAGCTGAAAGTTTCCAGTTTTCAGTCTTCAGTTTTCAGCGAATGCAGTTTTCGCCGCGCGGGCTGAAAACTGAATGCTGAAAAACTGAAAACTCATTTCCAAGTCGCTTTGAAATCGTCGAGGGCGGTTTTGAGGTCGCTTTCCACACCGTCGAGCGCCTTTTCGTTGGCGATTCTTTCAAGCAACGGCTCTTTGCGGGTGGTGAGGTATTCTTCGAGCTTGGCTTGCGCCTCCTTGATGCGGTCCACGGGCACGTCGTCGAAGTAGCCTTTTTGCATCGCGTAGAGATTGGCGACCATGAGGGGCAGGCTCTTCGGCTGGTATTGCTGTTGTTTGAAGAGTTCCACGATGCGGGCGCCGCGGTCGAGCTTGGCCTTGGTGGCGGCGTCGAGATCGGAGCCGAATTGCGCGAAGGCCGCCAGTTCGCGGAACTGCGCGAGGTCGAGCTTGGTGGTGCCGGAGACTTTCTTGATCGCCTTCGTCTGCGCGGCGGAACCGACCCGCGAGACGGAAAGACCGACGGAGATCGCCGGGCGGATGCCTTGGTAGAACAAGTCGGTTTCGAGGAAGATCTGGCCGTCGGTGATGGAGATGACGTTGGTCGGAATGTAAGCCGACACGTCACCGGCCTGCGTTTCGATGATCGGGAGCGCGGTCATCGAGCCGCCGCCGTAGTTTTCATTGACGCGGGCGGAGCGCTCCAGCAGGCGGCTGTGGAGATAGAACACGTCGCCGGGATATGCCTCGCGGCCCGACGGGCGCTTGAGAATGAGCGAGACCTGACGGTAGGCGACGGCTTGCTTGGACAAGTCGTCGAACACGATCAACGCGTCCTGGCCCTGGTCCATGAACCATTCGCCGATGGCGCAGCCGGAATAAGGCGCGAGGTATTGGTTGACCGCCGAGTCGGCGGCGGAGGCGTTGACGATGACGGTGTATTCCAGCGCGCCGGCTTCCTCCAGCGTCTTGACGACGCGGGCGACGTTGGACTGCTTCTGCCCGACGGCGACGTAGATGCAATACAGCGGCTTGTGATCCTTGAGCTTGCCTTGCTCGGCGGCCTTGTTCTGCTGGGCCTGGGAAATGATGGTGTCCACCGCGATGGTGGTCTTGCCGGTGGAGCGGTCGCCGATGATCAACTCGCGCTGGCCGCGGCCGATGGGGATCATGGCGTCGATGGGCAGAATGCCCGTCTGCACGGGCACTGACACGGACTTCCGCGTGATGATGCCCGGCGCGATTTTTTCGACCGGATACTGCGCGTCGCTCTGGATCGGGCCTTTGCCGTCGATCGGCTCGCCGAGGGCGTTGACGACGCGGCCGAGCAGCCCCTTGCCAACGGGCACGGAGAGCAGGCGGCCGGTGGATTTGACCTCGTCGCCGGCCTTGACGTGCTCGCCGGAGCCGAGCAAGACGGCGCCGACTTCGGTTTCCTCCAAGTTGAGGGCCAAGCCGAAGAGGCCGTTGCCGAAATCGATCAACTCGTTGAGCATGACTTGCGACAGGCCCTCGATCTTGGCGGCGCCGTCGCCGATTTCGCGGACTTTGCCGACGTTGGACTGGGTCACCCCGGCGCGGAGGCCGGCGATGCTGCTCTGGAGTTCTTCAAGAATGCCTGGCATGGGATGAATGACGTTGGAAAACGAGGTGGTGGTGAAAATGAGAAGAGAAAATCAGGCTTCGACGGCCTGGCGGAGGGTGGCGAGACGGGTGCGGATGCTGCTGTCCCAAATAGTGGAGCCGACTTTGACGCGCAAGCCGCCGATGAGCTCCGGCACGGTTTTGAATTCGGAGGTGAGCTGGCCGAACTTGGCTTTCAGCTTGTCGAGCACCTGGGCGCGGGCGGCTTCGTCCAGTTCGGTGGCGCTTTCGATGATGGCGTGGCGCTTTTCCAGCTCGAGGCCGAGCAGCCGCTGGAAGGCTTCCAATATTTGAAGGTAGTGGCGCGGCTTTTCCGCCACCATCCGGGCCGTGAACTCGCGCACTTTGCCCTCGTCCAGGTTCCCCTGCGGCAGCGAGGCCTTGAGGAGCAGCCGGGCGGAGCGGAGAGCTTCTTTCTTGATTTTCATCTGGAGAAAACGGCGGTGGTTGGTGAAAAGGGAATCCGGGCGGCCTACGAGGAAAGCTGCGTCACCGCTTCGTCGTTGAGGCGCTTCTGATCATCGGGCGTCAGCGACTTGCCGGTGATCTTGGTGGTGGCATCGACCACGAGGCGGCCGAAGTCGCGCTTGAGTTCGGACAGCGTCTGCTGGCGCTCCAGCGTGGTGGCTTCGCGGCCTTTGGCGATGATGGCCGCGGCTTCGGCGACGGCTTCCTGGCGCTTTTGCTCCGCCACGAGGTTGGCCGCTTCCTGGGCTTCCTTGATGAGGCGCGCGCCCTGGGCATTCGCTTTTTCCACGATGCTTTTCGCCTCCTCCTCCGCATTGGCGAGCGCGGCCTTGGTTTGGGTAAAGTTCGCCTCGGCCTCCTCGATCCGCTTGCGCCGTTCCAGCAGCAAATTCATCACCGGCCCGAACGCGTATTTGTTCAGGACGACAAACACAACGATCAGGATGATGACCTGCGCAATGAGGCTGGTGCTTTCAATGGCGAATTTTTTGGCGATTTGGTCCATATCTGAAACGGAACGGAAATGGGATGCAGATGGGCGAGCGGGTAAAAATCCGGCGGGCGCGGCGCGGGGCCGCGCCCGTGGGTCGGGCGGCGCGATCGTCTTAGCGGCCTTGCACGAAGGCGAGCACCAGCGCGTAAATCGCGATAGCTTCCGCCAACGCCATGCCGATGATGGAGATGGTGAGGATGTTGCCGAAGGCGCCGGGGTTGCGGCCGACAGCTTGCGCGGCGGCGTAGCCGATGAGTCCGATGCCAATGCCCGCGCCCGCGCCGGCGACGCCCAGCGTGAACGAGCCGTTGAGGCTGCTGGCTTGGGCGATTTCGACGGTTTGAGGGGCGGCGGCTTGCAGAAGCGTAAGCAATTCAGTGGTCATGACGGTGTATGTTCTTGGTTTGTTGTGTTGCCATCGCCGCCCGCAGTCTGGCCACGGTCCCGGCGACAAAATTTTCAATGGGCGGGAGCGGTGGCCGGCCCGTGGTCGGCCCCCTCACCGTGCTCATGTTCGCCATGGGATTCATCGTGCGAGGTCGAGAGCTGGATATAGACGGCGCACAACAGGGTGAACACGGTGGCTTGGAGCACGCCCACCAATAGTTCAAGAAAATAAAACGGCAGCGGCAGGAGGATTTTCCCGAGATAAGCCAACGCCGGACCCGCGCCCATGCCTTCGAGCAGATGCCCCATCGCATGGAGCAGCGTCTCGCCGGCGAAGATATTCCCGAAGAGACGGAGCGACAGCGACACCGGACGGAAACTGATGGACACGATTTCGATCAACCCGACGAAGATGAAGATCGGAATGAGTCCGTATTTGATGATCCCGGTCAATCCGCCCTTGGGTCCGAAGGTATGCACGACAAAACCCCACAGCCCCAATTCCCTGACCGTCAGGTAAATCCACACCAGCATGAACACGATGGACAGGGCCAGGGTGAAATTCAT
>CAZQUC010000300.1:0-5579 GCA_964596095.1 uncultured Enterobacteriaceae bacterium | reverse complement strand
TGGAGTGCGGACGGCTTGCCTCCGCTCTGGGGGATGAGGGGCTTGCCCCTCGCGGCGGGACAGCTCAGCCATCCCAACTCTCCACAGCGCCTTCCTTCCTTGCTCTCTCCCGCGCTTCCTCACCGGCAAGCCGGTGAGCCGAAAGAGCGGAGGCAAGCCTCCGCACTCCAAATGACGCGCGGGCTATTGCTTCAAACGGATGCCCTTGAACTCCACCTTGGACGGACCGCCGGTGTGGATCTGCAGCGCGAGGAGGCCATACAGTTCGGCTTCCTCCTTCGGCTGCTTGTCATCAAGGGGCGAGCCGTCCTGTTTGCGGTCGATGTAGGCGCGGTCGATGACTTCGGTGGTGACCTCGCCGTTGATCTTGAGCGTCAGCTTCGGCCCCTTGGCGATGATGGTGTAATCGTTCCACTCGCCGGGACGATAATGTTTCTTGGCGTCGTCCTCGGTCGCGTAACGCTCCTCGGTTTTTTGGTTCAGTTTATCGTAAGTGGCCTTCACTCCGCGCGGCCCGAGGAGACCGCGGCCGTGCTCGTCCCACAGATGGCCGGTGTAGTTGTTGGCGTGGTCGATGTCGGCCTGGTAGCCTTTGATGCCGGCTTCCCCGTGCCGCTGGCTGCGGAACTGGATGCCGCTGTTGGCGTCGTCGCCGCCGGTGAGGCGGAATTTCAGCCGCAGCTCGAAGTCGGACAAAACGCCGTCCCACACGAGAAAGTCATTCTGTTTCAATGGCTTGTTCGGCGTGATTTCGCCGACGATCGCCCCGTCCTCGGCGCGCCAATGGGTTTCGTCGCCCTTCCATCCCGCGAGCGATTGGCCGTCGAACAACGCGCGGAAGCCTTCGCCATCCACCGGCACGCGCCGCTGGAGATGGACGTAGGTGCCCTTTTTGTTGCCGACGACGACATCGGGAAGGTTGTCCTTGTTCACGTCGTAAACCATGACCTGGGTGCCAACGCCGGAGTCGTGATGGATGAGATGCGGCTCGAAAGTGACCTTGCCCGCGCCTCCCTGGCGCACGGTGCGGAACCAGTAAAGGACGCCGGGCTCCATGCCGCCGCGGTCCGCGCCGTTGTGGGCGAACCATCGCTTGCCGGTGACGAAGTCCTTCACGCCGTCACCGTCGATGTCGGCCAGGTCCAGCGCGTGGAGTTCGCTGAAAGCGACGCCGGTGGGGCTGGTCTCGGGATCATCGCCGATGATGGGATGCTCCTTCCACGAAGTGCCCTTGCCGTCCAGATTCTCGAACCAGGAAAACCCGTGGCCGTGCGCGAAGAGCGAGTTGATGACGTCATTGTCGCCGTCGCCGTCGAAGTCGTAGGCGAACATCTGCGCGCCGCCGCGCGGGGAGAATGTCACCTGATGCGCGGTCCATTCGGGCTGGAGGCGCGGGTCGGCGGGATGCTCCCACCAGCCGTCTTTCCACAAAATGTCGAGCTTGCCATCGCCGTTCACGTCGCCCAGGCCCAAGCCGTGCGTGAAACGGCCCATGCCCGGAATGACCGGCGAAATGGAAGTGAAGCGCCACGGCCGCGTGGGGTCGTCCCAATTCGGCTCTGCATAGCCGAAGCGCTCCTTGTAAGAGCACACGATTTCGGGCTTCCCGTCGCCGGTCACGTCGGTGAAGGTCGGCGATTCGTTGTCCAGCCCGTTGAAGACCACGTGGCGTTTCCACAATCCTTCCGCGCCCCGCGAGTTCTCGAACCAGTAGCCCTCATCGCCCGGAAAACCGAGCACGATCACGTCGTCCCAGCCGTCGCCGTTCAGGTCCTTGACGTGGCAGATGAAGTTCTTGGAATACGTGCGCACGTCGAAGTTCTGGCCTTCGTAGATCTTTTGCGTCTTCGTGAACTCGGGGCCGAAGTAAATATTGGGGCCGGAAATGATGTCGTTGACCCCGTCGCGGTTGAAATCACCCGCGGCCGCGCCCTCCGCGAAAAACTCCGTGGAAAGGGTCTTGGTGTCGAACACCACCGCCTCCGCCGCGCCGAGATTTCCGGGGGTCGCAAGGAGGAGCGGCAATACCATAAGATTGGCACTCAAAGGGTTGAGGAGAGGAAAGACGCGGAGCGGGGTATCGTTGTTCATGGTGAGTTTTCGTGCGGATGAATGACAAAGGAAAGCGGCCGGGAGGGCGGGGCTCCATCATATCGCCTCGCCCGCCAGGGCCAAGCAAAACCCGCTGCGGAGCCGGCGGTGAGGGAAGTCCCTAGGCGGAGACGCCTTCCCCCCGCATCTGCAATTAAAATACACTACCCAAATCAGTAAAATTTTACCATAATATCCATAATTATCTTGAAAAACACCAAAACAATGACATTATGCTCGATTTGTCTCTGCATCAAAACTGCCCTCGCCCTTCATGAACACCCGTTCCGAACCGCATCCCACATCGATTTCAGGTTGGCTTTGGCTCTCGGCCCTGCTGGCCGTGGTCATGGTCATCAAGCCGTTCGTGTCGCTGGGTGACTGGGAGTGGCAAGTCCTCCTGGGGCTGGCCGGGCTGTGGATCGTGGTCAAAGTATGGCGCTTGCTGCGAGCGTCTTCCGTTTCCGGCGGGCGGCTGCTCGTGCTGCTGGCGGGACTGGGCGCGCTCGGCTGGGTGGGGGTGGCCGGCGTGCCCGCCCTGCCCACGATGCGTTTTCCCGCGCTGTCTCAGATGGGCCGGGTGGTCCTGCCCCTGATGCTGCTGGCGGCGAGCGGCTTGGCCGTGCTGATGGCTGTGGCCGGGCTCAACCGCTGGCGGGAACAACGCGGCGCCTCCCAGCGCCGGTCGATCCTGCTGCTGGCGGTCAACCTGCTGGTGGCCGGCTCCGCTTGGCATGTGATCCGCCAGCCGATGTGGCGTCAATCCCTGGCGACAATGTTGCACATGGAAACGGTGCAGGAGCAAAAGCACGCCACGGAACAACTCGTGCATGAGTGGCTGGCGAGCGCGAATACGGCCGCCACCCTCGAACCGACCGAAACGCGACGCGTGGGCGAGACTTCCGTCCTGGATGCGCCCGCGCGGCTGGAGCCGTCCCCGTCCATGCCGGTGGCTGCGCCGCGGCGGCTCGTGCCGTAGCGCGCCCGCATTTGTCCAATCGGTCCAATCGGCCGGATCCAACCCGCGGCTGGGAGTTTCGTCGGTCACTGGCGGGGATTTGTTTTTGACACGGCCAGCCCGTCAGCCTACGTGCGCGACAGAGCCTCCCCTTCACCGTCACCTCAAGCCCGCATCCCAAAACCCACATCATCATGGCCAAGGACTACTTTCCCGGCATCAAGAAAATCAACTACGAAGGCCCCGGCACGAAGAACCCCCTCGCCTTCCGCCATTACCAGGCCGAGGAAAAAGTCGGCGCCAAAACCATGCGCGAGCACCTGCGCTTCGCGGTCGCGTATTGGCACGCGCTGAAGAACCCGCTGGCCGATCCCTTCGGCGGCGGCACCGCCCTCCGGCCGTGGAATACGGGAAGCACGCCGCTGAAGATCGTCGAGCAAACGGCCCGCGCGTGCTTCGAGTTCATGGACAAGCTGGGGCTGGATTATTACTGCTTCCACGACCGTGACGTGGCGCCCGAACTGGCCACGCTCAAGGCCAGCCACGACCTGTTCGACAAGGCCGCCGGCATCCTCGGCAAGCTCCAGGCCGACACCGGCAAGAAACTCCTCTGGGGCACCGCGTGCCTCTTCGCCCACCCACGCTACCAGCAGGGCGCGGCCACCAGCCCGCACGCCGATGTCTTCGCCTTCGCCGCCGCGCAGGTGAAAAAAGCCCTGGAGGTCACCCACCAGCTCAAGGGCGAAGGCTACACCTTTTGGGGCGGCCGCGAGGGCTACGCCACGCTCCTCAACACCGACATGAAGCGCGAGCTGGACCACCTCGCCACCCTCCTCCACCTGGCCGTGGATTACAAAAAGAAGATCGGTTTCAAGGGCCAGTTCTACATCGAGCCCAAGCCCAAGGAGCCGACCACCCACCAATACGATTCCGACGCCGCCGCGTGCCTGAACTTCCTCCGCGCCTACGGCCTGCTCGAGCATTTCAAGCTCAACATCGAAACCAATCACGCCACTCTCGCCGGCCACACCGTGCAGCACGACCTCACCGTCGCCGCCAATGCCGGCGCGCTCGGGTCTATCGATGCCAACACCGGCGACGAGCTCATCGGTTGGGACACCGACCAATTTCCCACCAACATTTACATGACCACGCAGATCATGCTCTGCGTGCTGCGCACCGGCGGCTTCACCACCGGCGGATTGAATTTCGACGCCAAAGTCCGCCGCGAAAGCTACGAGCCGGTCGATCTCTTCCACGCCCACATCGGCGGCATGGATGCCTTCGCGCGCGGCCTCAAGATCGCCCACGCCATCATCGAAGACGGCCGGTTGGACGAGTTCGTCAAGCAACGCTACGCCAGCTACGACACCGGCATCGGCGCCAAGATCGAAGCACGCAAGACCACCCTCGCTGAGCTGGAAAAGCACGCCCTCGGCCTCCGCAAATCGCCGCTGCCCGCCAGCGGCCGCCAGGAAATGCTGGAGAATCTGCTCAACGATTATTTGTGAGGCGGTCCCGCGCCCCCCGGCAGAGACCGCTTGGAGTGCGGAGGCTTGCCTCCGCTCTTCGGCTCACCGGCTTGCCGGTGAGGCCAAGGTGAGAGAAAGAAAAGGGGACGAAAAGGTCTGCCGGAAGTTTTTGTAAGGTGCCGATGTGTCCCGCCCCGAGGGGCAAGCCCCTCTCCTCCCCAGAGCGGAGGCAAGCCGTCCGCACTCCAAAAGCCCGCCGGCACACTCCACCGCGCGGCTGGGTAATCCCCCCCGCTTGCCAGCCCCGGCATTGCGCATAGACTGTCGCCGATCATGGCCACCACCCTGGAAGCGCCGCAGCCGGACTGGGACATCGAAATGGTGCGCCCGGATGTCTCTCATTTGGTCACCGAAGATGACACTCCCGTGGACAACCTCTTTCATGAAAAACAGATGCGTCTGCTCACGCATCCGCTGTATGCCGCCTGGGATCCCGGCCAGCCTTTCGCGGTGATGGCGAATGTGGGCGTCTTTTTCGCGGTGAACCTCCCGCCCTTGGTGCCGGATACTCTGGTGAGTTTGGGCGTGTCGGCGCCGCCGCCCGTCGCGATCACGCCCAAGGAACGCGGCTCGTATTTCGTGTGGCTCTATGGCAAGGTGCCGGACATCGTGGTGGAGATCGTCTCCAACAAGCAAGGCGGCGAACTGGACCGCAAGCGGGACGCCTATGCCCGACACGGGGTGCCGTTCTACGTGGTCTTCGACCCGGAGCGATACATTCAGGACCGGAGAGTGCGCAGCCATCGGCTGACCGGCGGCGACTATCAGCCGATGAAGGAAAACCGCTTTCCAAAAATCGGTCTGGGCCTGGTGGAATGGGAAGGGGAGTTTGAAAAAGAGCGGAACCACTGGCTCCGCTGGGTGGATGCCAACGGCACGCTCATCCCGACCGGCGAGGAAATGGCGGAGACGGCCGGTCGCCGGGCACTGGCCGAAGCCCAACGCGCCGAAGCGCTCGCCGCCAAACTGCGCGAACTCGGCGTGGATCCGGATTCCGT
>CAZQUC010000299.1:0-5582 GCA_964596095.1 uncultured Enterobacteriaceae bacterium | reverse complement strand
GCCGCGCATTCGATGATTCCCGTGAACATGCCGCGATCATAACCGGCGCGCGTCGCTCCACGCAAAGATTTCCCGCGCTGTTCCGACAAGTTCTTGCGCCTGCTGGAGGACCGGACATTGATGCCTCGTTGGTGCGTCCGCTTCGATCCCTTGCCGGCGGCCACTGTTCTCCCCTTTTTCCCCATTGTGGCCAAACGCAAATCATCGCCGCAGCCGTTGGAACTGCCGCTGCTCTTCGCCGGCCCGCCGCCGAAACTGACCGGCGGCGAGCCGTCTCCGCCCGTGGCTGCGGCTCCGGCGAAGCTGGCGAAAGCGGCGGAGGCGGAGCCTGCGCCGGAAGTGGCGGCGGTGAAAATTCTCACCGTGACGCAGCTGACCCGGCGTGTGCGCGCGTTGCTGGAGCGGCAATTGGGCTTCGTGTGGGTGGAAGGCGAACTCAGCAACGTCCGCCGCCAGTCCAGCGGACACACGTATTTTACCCTCAAGGACGAAGGCGCGCAGCTTGCGTGCGTGCTCTTCCGCGGCAGCGCGCGGCCGGACATGCCGGAACTCGCGGATGGCCTCAAAGTCCAGGCCGGCGGCGTGCTGACGGTGTATGAGCCGCGCGGCCAGTATCAATTGGTGGTGGAGGAATTGCAGGCCGCGGGCCTGGGCCGATTGCAGGCGCAATTCGAGGCGTTGAAGCGGCGGCTGGCCGCCGAAGGCTTGTTCGATGCCGCGCGGAAGCGCGCACTGCCGGCGTTTCCGCGCTGCGTGGCCCTGGTCACGTCGGCGAGCGGGGCGGCCTTGCGTGACATGCTGCGCGGGCTGGACCAGCGCGCGTCGTGGGTGCGGGTGCTCATCTGCCCGGTGAAGGTGCAGGGCGAAGGGGCCGCCGCGGAAATCACCGCCGCCCTCCGCTGGCTGGGCGGGTTGGCCACCACACCCGCCGCGCTGGAGGGACCGCTCCCGGAGGTCGTCATCGTCGGACGGGGCGGCGGCAGCATCGAGGATTTGTGGGCCTTCAATGAAGAGAGCGTCGCCCGCGCGATCGCCGCCTGTCCGGTGCCCGTGGTTTCCGCCGTCGGTCACGAAATCGATTTCACCATCGCCGACTTCGCTGCCGACGTCCGTGCCCCCACACCCACCGCGGCCGCGCAACTGGTCGTGCCCGACGGCGCGGCCCTGCGGCGTCGGCTCGACGAATTGGCCCGCGCCCTCGCCATCCGCGTGCAGACGGCGGTGGCCCATGCGCGTTCGCTGGTGGACTTGCTTTCGCGACGCGGCTTGGCCCGCGAGCCGCTCCGGCACCTGGCGCAGCGCCGCCAGCAGGTCGATGAATGGAGCGCCGCGCTCGCCGCGCTCACCGGCCGGGAATTGGAGCGCGCCTACGAGCGCTGGCAGCGAGCCTTCCAACGGCTGGAGGCGCGCCAGCCCTCCGCCCTGCTCGAACAACAGCGGCAGCGGCGGCTCTGGTTGGAAGGCCGGCTCCACGCCGTGATGCGGCGGCATTTGGACGCCACCGCCGAACGGCTCCGGCGACTTGGTGATCTGCTGCGCACGCTCGGCCCGCAGGGCGTGCTCGCGCGCGGATTCTCCTGCACGCTCGGCCCCGAGGGCAAGCCGCTCCGCCGCGCCGCCGACGTCCGGCCCGGCGACCGCCTGCGCACGCGGCTGGCCGATGGCGTCATCACCAGCGTGGTCGAAGCGCCGTCGCGTTCCCCAAAGTCTTCTCACGCCGGTCAGTGACAACGCTCTGTGGATTAAGATGGCCGTTGTTGACTCCGCGCGGAGCGGAGACAGGATGGGGGATGGTTTCTTACACCCGGTTGCTTCATTTGCTGCTCCCGCTGTCGCTCATGGCCTTGCTGGTTTCGTGCGCTTCGACCCAGCGCTACGTCAGGGGGCCGCATGTGGTTATCAAGGACGTGCCCGCGCAGATCATCCGCGACACGACGATCGATGTGCTGACCGATCATGACTTCCGGCTCGCCTCGGGCATTCAGGATATCATGGTCTTCGAGAAGCCCGGCACCCGCAACGACGAGCTGATGTATGGCTGGTTCGAGACGCCCAATGCCACCAAGCAGCGGCTCAAAGTCTCCCTCGAGCTGGGGGACAAGCCCAAGACGATCAATCTGGTGGGCGAAGGGATGGTCGTGCGGGACATCAGCCGCATGCAGGGCGAGGAACCGGGATATCTCTACGCGGGAGGGCGAATTCGTTACGGGAAGTATCTCAAGGAAATCAAACGCCGGGCGGAGGCGCGGCGTGGGGACGTCTATTAAGTCGCCCGCCTTTCGGCCCCGATCATGAAAGAAGTGCGCTTCACCCGCAGCGGCCAGGCGGTGGTCTTCATCGCGGTCGGCGTGGCTTGCGTGAGCTTGGGCGCGGCTTTCGCGGTGCTGGGGTATCGCTGGCCGTGGCACGATTGGCCGGATCCACTGCTGCCCAGTCCGTGGCTGGGGGTGGCGCCGCTGGCGCCGGCGCTGGCGTTGTTTTACGCGGCCGGGCGGCTGGCGCGGCAGCCGTATCTGGTCTTTTCACCGGTCGGGCTGGAGATTTACCCGTTGTGGAAACCGGCTGATCACTCGCAATTGGTCGCTTGGTCGGAAGTCGCCACGCTGGCGGTGCAGGAGAGGCCGGAGCGATTGGTCATCGACTTCGCGCAGGTCAAGGACGCGGGCATCGTCATTCATCTCGCCCCGGTGGCGCGGCGCGCGCGGCTGTTGCTGCGCCGCACGGTGGAGGGGGTGAATGCGAAGCTGGCGGACAAGGGGGAGGCGGAAAATATAAAATATGAAGGATGAAATATGAAAGAGGAAGAGAGAGTCGAAAAGGTGGGGGAGATGGCGAAGGAGACGTTCCAGCGGGCGTTTGCGGAGAATTTCGTGAGCCGGGGCGATCTCGGCGCGGCGGCGTGTGTGTGGACCGATGACGGCGAAGTGATCTCGCTGGCCGGCGGGCTGGTTTCACGCGAGGAGGGCGCGGCGGAATGGACGCGTGACACGCTCGTGCCGGTGTGGTCGAGCACCAAAGGGCCGGCGGTGGCCGTGGTCTTGCGCGCGCTGGATCGCGCGGGCCTGAACTTGGCGACGCCCGTGCGGCACGTGTGGCCGGCCTTCCCCGTGGAGGCGGATTTCGCCGAGGCGCTGTCCCATCGCGCCGGCCTCGCGGCGTTGGATGAGGTCGTGTCCGTCTTCGATCACGACGCGAGCCGCGCCGCGCTCGAGCGGCAAATGCCGAATTGGTTTCCCGGCGCGGGTCACGGCTACGCGCCGCGTGTTTTCGGCATCGTGCTGGAGGAAATGGCGCGCCGTCTCGCCGGCGCGCCGCTCGGCGAGATCTGGCGGCGTGAGATCGCGCAGCCGCTGGACCTCGACATGTGGATTGGCCTGCCGGAGAGCGAATTCCCACGCGTCGCCACCGTGCAGCCCGGCCGTATGATGCCGCGTCCGCAAGAGGCCGCCTTCATCCGCGCGTGGTCCGATCCCGCCAGCCTGACCCGCCGCAGCTTCGCCTCGCCACGCGGGTTGAACGCCGTAACCGAGATGAACCAACCCGTGGCGTGGCAATTGGGCCAGCCCGCCTTCACCGGCCTCGCCTCGGCGCGTGGCTTGGCAAAATTTTATCACGCCTTCGTGACCGGTGGCGGGGGCGTGTTTTCCGACCAAGTCCGTGCTTGGGCCGAAACCACGCTGGTGGAGGGCGACGATCTCGTCCTCCATCTGCCCACCGCCTTCAGCGCGGGCTTTCAAAAAGACCCGCTCGACGCGACAGGCCGCAAACTCCGCCGCCATTACGGCTCCAACTCCCGCGCCTTCGGCCATCCCGGCGCCGGCGGCAGCTTGGCCTTCGGCGATCCTGCCCGCCGGCTCGGGTTCGCCTACGTCATGAACAACGTCGCTCCCGGCGTCATGCCCAACGAGCGCGCCCTCTCGCTGGTGGCGGCGCTCGACGCGTGAGGCGCCGTGCCCCGCCGGCGCGTTCGGCATTTCCCTCATCGGCTGCCCCTTGCCCGGTGGCCGGCGTGCCGCACACTGTCGCATGGCTTTGCCTTCATCCCCCGTCGCGTGCCGGTCTTCCCGGCGGTTTCGTTGGCTTCATGTGATGACCGCCCTTGGGCTGGCGGCAGGGTCGATGCCCGCAGGATGGGCCGACGGTCCGGCGGATAACCTTGCGGAAAACGTGCGCCGCCAGCCGCCGCCCGGCGTGGCGATTCCCGACGACGCCCGCGCCGAATTGACCGCTCGCGCCGCTGCTTTGCGCGAACGGATCGACGCCGCGGCACGAGACTGGGCGAAGGTGCCGGCGCGCTTCGCCTCGCTGCCCGACGTGGAGGTGTTTTGGAAGGCGGTGGATTGGGCGCTGCGCTACGACGAGTTTTACGACGCCAAACAAGCGGACTGGGCGCGCGCGCAACTGGAGGAGGCCGAGCGGCGGTTGGCCGCGCTCGCGAAGGACGAACGGCCATGGCTCGCGCAAACCGGCCTCGTGGTCCGCGGTTACCGCTCGCGGATCGATGATTCCGTGCAGCCCTTCGGCCTAGTGGTGCCGCCGTCGTTCAAGCCCGATCTGCCCTATCGTTGGCGGCTGGATTGCTGGTTCCACGGGCGCGGGGAAAAACTCACCGAACTGGATTTCATCCACCAACGGCAAACACAACCGGGCGAATTCACGCCGCAAGACACCATCGTGCTGCATCCGTATGGCCGTTACTGTAACGGCCACCGCTTCGCGGGCGAGACGGATTTCTTCGAGGCGCTGGAGACGGTGCAACGCGACTACCGCATCGACGAGGACCGCATCCTCGTGCGCGGCTTCTCGCTCGGCGGCGCGGCCTGCTGGCATTTGGCGGCGCATCACGCGTGGCGCTGGTGCGCGGCGGCGCCGGGTGCGGGGTTTTCGGAAACGGAGGAATTTCTCACCACGTTCCAAGGCGAAAAACTGGAGCCGTTTCCTTGGGAACGAAAACTCTGGAATCTTTACGATGTGACCGCCGTGGCGGAGAATTTCGCGACCTTGCCCGTCATCGCTTATTCAGGGGAATTGGACCGGCAGAAGCAGGCCGCCGACCTGATGGCTGCCGCGATGGGTCGGGCCAAGCTCACGTTGACTCACCTCATCGGTCCGGGCGTGGCGCATCAATACGAGCCGGGAACGAAAGCAGAACTCAACCGGCGGATGGATGACCTCGCCGCGCGCGGGCGGGGCTCGGCGCACACATGGTTCCGGCTGCTGCATACGTATTCGCTGCGCTACAACCGGCTGGACGTCGGCACCATCGACGGGCTTCGGGAACATTGGAAGGAGGCTTGGCTGAAACCCCTGGTTTTTGCAGGACCGCGAGTGTGGCGCGTTCATCTCGCCAACGTCACGGCCTTCACCATCGATCTTCCGCTGGGGTCGGTTCGGAGCGATCCGTCGATCAAACTGGTGAAGGCCCCACCTGACCCAAATGCGCCCCCGCCGAATGATGCTTACACCGATGGCGTGCCGCGTTTGTTGATTCGCGACTATACAAAGGCGTCTGCTCCTGAGGCTGCTGATTTTGATGAATTTGAAGTGATCGCAAATCTTCCATTCAGCGACGGCTCCTATCA
>CAZQUC010000298.1:4401-5610 GCA_964596095.1 uncultured Enterobacteriaceae bacterium | reverse complement strand
AGTCCAAGTTCGGCCGCTTTGTGGAACCACTCGAACGCCTGCTGGGCGTCGGCGGACACGCCCACCCCTTCCTGATACGCCACGGCCAGTTGGTTCGCCGCCGGGGCGTGACCGGCTTCCGCGGCCTCCCGGTAGAGCGTCACGGCGGCCGTAGGATCGGCCTTGACCACACGGCCTTCGGCGTGGAGGACCGCCAAGCGAAACGAGGCTTCCGGCGATGCCTTCCCGCGCGCGGTTTGCAACAGTTCGACCGCGCGGGCGGCGTCTTTCCCGCCTCGCAGATAACGATCCGACAACGCGAAAAGGGCCGGGAGATGGCCACCCTCGGCGGATTGTTGGAGGAGGGACGCGCTTTCTTCGGCGCGCGGGCCTTCTCCTTTCAGCCCCGGATCCAAAAACAACGCCAGCGCGAAGGCGCCTTCCTCTTTCAACTCCGGCGCGCTCATGGCGCGGCGAAACCATGGCTCGGCCGCCGCGGAAGCGGCGTCATCCTTCGCCTCCCCGGCGAGCCATTGACCCATCGCCAAGGCCGCGCGGCCGGAGCCGGCCAGCGCCGCTTTTTCCAACCATTGCCGCCCTTCCTCTCGTCCCGAGGGCCGGGACACCAGGAGGCTGGCGAGATTAAACATGGACGGAATATTGCCCATCTTGGCGGCCTGACGGTAAAAGGTTTCAGCCACCACCGGGGAAGCCGGCAGGCCCAACCCGCGCTGGTTCATGTAACCGAGCGCAAACATGGCCGCCGCCTGCCCGGCCTCGGCTTCTTTGGCGAAGAGACGCAGCGCGGTTTTGTAATCTCCCTTGGTCAACGCATCCCGGCCTTCGCTCAGGCCGGCGAAGCTTTCCATTTCGAGAGACATCGGTTGCAGCACCACGGCGGCGGGCAGTCCGGCCGCAGTCGCCAGCACGGCGCACATCCATAAACTCCGCGCACGATGCCAGAAAGGCAGGCCGCGATGTTTTGAGGAAGTCTTCAGGAGCGAAACCGAGTGATCCATGGCAAGAAAAAGCGGGTTCCCGAAGGGGGAACCCGCTTGAAATGAAGTTGACGCCACTTCCAGACTAGGAACGACGGCGGCGCGCGGCGAACAGGCCGAGAGCGCTCAGGCCCAGCAGACCGGTCGCCGGTTCGGGCACGAGGCCCAGGCCGGTATTCGCGGCGAGCAGGATATTGTCGGCGGTCAGGAGGCGGAACGCGGCGGGATCCCA
>CAZQUC010000298.1:0-4301 GCA_964596095.1 uncultured Enterobacteriaceae bacterium | reverse complement strand
CCGTTGCCGTCATCGACGGTGATCTTGCCGATGATCTGAGTCGCGTAGTTGTCCCGCTGCGAGGGGTCGGTCTGCTCCGCGATGGGCATTTGCTCTTCGGGGATGCTGACCGTGGTGACGGTCTTGGTGTAAACCGTGCCTCCGCCGGAGAAGGCGGCGCGGGCGGTGGCGAGGTTGTTGTCGCCGGGTTTATCGACATTATTCACCGTAGCGGCCCCGCTGAGGCGCACGGGATTGGAGTTGCGCGCTTCCTGGGTCGAACCATCGCCGAGGGCCAGCCATTGCGCGGCATTCGGATCGGTCACGGTTCCTTTGGTGGAGGTGACTTCGTAAAATGCGCCGCCACCGCCTTCCCAATGCACGAATTCCACATCATACACCCCTGCAGCCAAAGTGATGACCCCGCGGGTATTGGCATCCCCGGTGCCAGCTTGGAAGGCGATGGTGGAGCGATCCACCGGATCGAGATATCCGGCGCCATTGACGCTTTCGAACTCCTGGCCGACCACGCGAAGGGCGAAACCGTCGTCGGAACGGACCTGGAGGGTGTAGGTGCCAGCTTCGGTCACCTCGATGCGGCCGCGGGCCGCGGTGGCGATGTTGTCATCAGCCCCGTCGGTGTTGCTGAGGAAAGCGGGTGTCGGTCCGGACAAGATAGGACCGCCGGTGCCATTGGTCTGCGGGTCGGTCCGGTTCAGGGTGGCGCTCTGCCCCGTATGGGTTGTGCCGTTGCCGCTTTGGATTTGGGTGACGGTATCGCGCAGGTTTCCGGCTAGGGTCAGCCCGGTCACTTCCCGGACGCCCCACGTGCCGTGGCCGCCGCTGGGGGCGTTGAGCGTGCCGGCCTCAGGCAGGGCCGATCCAATTTTGATGCCGGCAAACGGGGTGGCTGACTCGGTGCGGTATTCCACCACCCGGAAGGCCGTGGCCGCGCCCTCGGCTTGCGATTGGGCATCCTCCACCGGCTCATTGAGACCGTAGCCGGACGCATTGTCGTTCCAGAAGCCATCCCCGCGGATATGCGCGGCATCTTCCGCGCTGCCCGCGTTGTTCGGCTCTCCGCCGCCCCATGCCTGATAGGCGAACGCTTCTCCCGTCGTCCAAGCCCAACCAAGGGTCCGGTTGTCGGCCGTCTCTTGTGATTCGAACGCTCCCGGCGCGACGCCCACCCGGTCGGTCAAGCCGATCCAGGTATTCCGGTTCGGCATCAAATTTTTCCCGATGTAATCATTCTCCGCTTGGCTGAGGATGGAAACCAGATTGCCGGCCACGGTGCCACCGATCGGATCGACGATGCCACTGACCGGATCGAATTTACTGGCAGTGGCCGCGTCGAGCGCGTCCTTGAACGTGGTGGCGGTGTCCACCGTTTCATAAATATTCCATGTGCCACCAGGTCCGAAGGGACCTTGGAACAATTCCGCGGAAGCGGTCAGCGGAAACAACGCCAAGAGCCCCAAGGGGCCGGCTGTCCAAGTCGGGGATATTTTCATAGAATGGTAGGTTTGGTCGGAGATTGGAGGAACGTGGCTTCGTTATTAAGGAAAAAATCTTAATCCCGCAAGTCTTTCCGCAAAAAAATCGCAAAAAACGCCTAGCAATCTGTCGGACTTTGCCAAGAGGCGAAGAATGAGCTAATTCCAACAGTTTTTCCAAAGCGGTTTTTCGAGTTGCCGTTCAACGCTCGGCTCCAACCGCATCGAAGCGCTGACCTCCGAGAACGTGGCGGTGCGCTACTTGCGCTCGGGCATCCCGTCCGGCCCCAAACTTTCCCTCCCTCACCGGGGCCCCTCGGTTTACTTTTCGCCTCCGTTCTTCATCCACCAGTTGCCCGACAAATAACCGGATATTCCTGAAACGAGATGAAAACTTTCATGCCCACACCATCTCCGGCCGGCGCAGGAAGGCGAGAGCCTCTTCGGACGTGAGGGCCTGGCGGGCGTGGTGGCCCCAGGTGGCGAGGCGTTGCTTCCAAGTCGAGAGTTCCGCCGCGGTCGGTTGGTGGGGCTTGGCGTGCGGCACGCGCTGGCCGACGAGCAAGGTGAGGAAGCCGTCGAGACCGAAGGAATTGGCGGGATGGATGAGGAAAGGGCCGGGTAGCAGGCTGGGACCGTTCTCACGGTAGAATTCCACGATCCGCGCCGCACCGGCGAGATCGGTTTCCGCGCGGCAGGTTTGCCAATAGGGTGTGTCTTTCCGCGTGTTGAAAGCGAAATGGACGGCGAGGAAATCGCGGATGTCGTCCCAACTGGTGGTGTTGTATTCGTTGTAAAGCCGGATGAGCGAGGGCGGCGGCTCCTGCAGGCTGTCGAGCAGGGTATCGGCGAGGGTGCTGGTTTCCACGCAGACAATTTGCAGGGCGGTGGATTCGAGCGGTTCGACGAACCCGGCGCTGTTGCCGATGCCGACGACGTTGCCGGACCACATTTTTTCGTAGCGGCCGGAGCGGAATTTCACCAGCCACGGCTCGTTGGCGATGGCGGGGTTTTTGCGGCGGAATTCGGCGAGCGCTTCGTCGTCACTGACGAAGCTCGACGAATAGACGTAGCCGCGGTTGATCCAGTGCTCGTGGTCGATCTCCCAACACCAGCCGTGGTCCATCGTCTCGGCGATGGTGTAGGGGATGATGGGATCGCCCGCCGCGCGCGGCCAGCCGCCGGTGACGGCGCGGTCGTTGCGGAGCGAGGAGGCATAGCTGACGAAGGGCGTTTGCAAGGCGCGGCCCAGCAATTCACTGCGGAAGCCGGAGGCGTCGATGTAAAGATCGGCGGTCAAGCGACGGCCGTCGGTGAGCACCAGCGCCTGGACTTCATCGCCGGCGACTTCGGCGTGCTCCATCTTGCCCTCCAGTAACTCGACCTTCACGGCGAGGCACTGACCTTCGAGCCATTTGACGAAGGTGCGGTTTTCGATGTGGAAGGCGTGGGGGTTCTTGAAATTGGGCGCGCCGTTGGGCTGGCGCGGGAAGGCGGCACCTCGCGCCATGCAGGCGGAGACGAGGCCCATCCATGGCGTGTCGTCCTGATAATAAAACCCGGTGTTGCGGCTTAGCCCCGGCCAGCGCTGCTCGTGCTCCTTGGCAAAGGTGTAATCGAAATCCCTCGCGCCCCATTTGAAGCGGATGCCGAGCTTCCACGTCGGCTCTGCGCCTTTGTAAAACTCCTGAGGCGGGATTTTGAGATACTCGAAAAAATGCCGGGGAAAGGCCGCAGTGGTGGCCTCACCCACGCCGATGACGCCAATGTCCGCACTGCGCACGACGGTGACGGCGAGCGCGGGGAGCTTGCGTTTGAGCGTGAGGGCGGCGATCAGCCCGGCGCTGCCGCCACCGAGCACGAGGACACGATCGATGCGTTTCACGAGCGGCGACGGCGGCCCCACATCAACAACGAACCGAGCGCGAGAGAGGCGGCGGCCGCCGGTTCAGGAATGACGCGCAACCCGTCGGGACCGAGCTGATAGTTCAGATTGATCTCGCCTTGCGACAAAGCGTAGTCGTAAATGCGGAACTCGTTGTATTTGCCATCAAGGTTGCCGTCACCCGTCCACTGCGAGCGCCCCAGCCAATTGTTCACATCCGGGATGCCGTCCGGCCCTTCTTCGGTGGGAATGGCGTCGAAAAGCAACCCATTTTCGTAGTGTCGCCATTCCTTTTCCACGGGGTCGTAGGTGAGGACGTAGTGGCGCTCCTGATCGAGATAATTGCCGTCCGACCAGCGGCCGTTTTCACCGTTGAGCGCATGGGCGGAATTATCCCCCAGTTTTCGCTCAAGGCGTTTGTTGGGATTATCTCCTTCGTAAGCGCTCAGGAAGATATAATCCGTGCCCTCGGCGCCCCCTCCGGCTCCGATGAGTTCGCCCGCCGAGCCGGTGCCGAAATCCACCAGCCGCGACCAATTTTTCTGGTTGGAGGTGCTGTCCACCGTGGCCCAAAATTCGATGGTGATGGCGCTGTGGCTGGAGATGATGCCATTGGGCAAGTCGATGTAAGCGGCGGTGCCGGAATTCCCACCGGGCAGATCAATGCTGCCGCCGGTGGCCACCGCTCCCGCTCCGCGAATGGTGCCGTGCTGGCCGCCGACAGAATCGATCACCGTGGTGCCGTCGGGGGTGGCGCCGGCCACGTTGTTGAAACTGTAACGGTTGACCGGTCCTTGGCTGAGGCCCGCCGCGACCGGCGCGCTCCCGCTGTAGCTGCCGATTTCCTGGTTGTAGTTGTTGAGAATCTGCGCGCCGCTCAGCACATCGCTGTGAACGCGGATCTGCCCGATCCCGCCGGAAAACCACTGGCCGCCACTCGC
>CAZQUC010000297.1:0-5615 GCA_964596095.1 uncultured Enterobacteriaceae bacterium | reverse complement strand
AGCTGGGTTCAGAACGTCGCGAGACAGTTCGGTCCTCTATCCTCTGTGGGCGCAGAAAACTTGAAGGGTTCAATCCTTAGTACGAGAGGACCGGGATTGACACGCCTCTGGTGTTCCTGTTGTTGCGTCAGCAGCATTGCAGGGCAGCTAAGCGTGGAAGGGATAAGCGCTGAAAGCATCTAAGCGCCAAGCCCCTCCTGAGATGAGGTTTTCCTGAAGGGACGTTGTAGACCACGACGTTGATAGGGCAAGAATATAAGCTCAGTAATGGGTTTAGTTTATTGCTACTAATTCCCCGTTCGATTTGATTGACAATTGACCCGGTTTGTTGCTATAGTTGTATGCAGATGTCAGGCAACCGTTGACTCAGAGTTCTCAGAAATAGCGCAGCACAACGAACTGCTTTATTTCTGGCAACTCTAGCGTAGTGGCACCACTCGTTCCCATCCCGAACACGAATGTGAAACTCTACAGCGCCGATGATAGTGGAGCGTAAGGCTCCGTGAAAGTAGGGCGTTGCCTAATTTTTCTTATTTAGAATTGATTTTGACGAAGGCGGAATTCATAATGAATTCCGCCTTTTTGTTTTGGACGTATGAGACAGGCGGATTCCAGGGTAGCAGCCAAGGTGCCTTCCCCAGTGATCAGGCATCTGTATTTTCATATTCCCTTTTGCCATCGCATATGCCCGTATTGTAGTTTTTACAAGCATAGGCTGGCGGGATATAATCTGGAGGATTTTTTTGAAGCGGTGCTGACCGAAGCGCGGAGGGGGCGAGACGCCTATGATTTTGATTTGCGGACCATCTATTTTGGAGGCGGAACACCGACGCTGCCTTCGACGCGTTTGTTGGATGGATTTTTGCGCGAGTTGAGCAAGATTGTTGATGCTTCGAAGGTGGAGGAGTGGACGTTCGAGGCGAACCCGCTGACATTCGATGGTCCGAAGCTGCGAATGTTGCGCGATTATGGGGTGACGCGCATCAGTCTTGGAGTGCAATCTTGGGATGAGGTGACGCTGGCGACATTGGGTCGGGATCATTCGCCGGCGCAGGCTCGAGCGGCTTATGAGATGGTGCGGGCGGTGAATTTTCGGACGGTCAGCCTGGACCTGATGTTTTCCATTCCCGGGCAGAGTCTGGAAACTTGGGTCGCGACGTTGGAGGAAACGTGCGCTTTGCACCCGGATCATGTCTCGGCTTACAATCTCAATTACGAGGAGGACACGGAATTTTTCCAACGACTGTTGTGTGGTCAGTATCAAGAGGACTCCGAACAAGACGCCGAGTTTTTTATGGTCGCCGTCGAGCGTTTGCGACAGGTGGGATTGGAGCAATATGAGATTTCCAACTACGCGCGTCCAGGTGCAGAGTCGTTGCACAATCGCAGCTATTGGGAAGGCAACGATTATCTCGGGCTGGGGCCGGGGGCGTTTTCCACTGTGGGGGGCCGGCGCTGGAAGAATGTGGCGGACACAAGAGCCTACACGAGATGGGCACGTTCCGGGGAGGAATTGAGGCGTGATGTCGAGGAGTTGACGGCCGGGGAGCTCCGGCGTGAGCGCATCGCCTTGCTGTTGCGGACTCGAATGGGGGTGCCTTTGGCGATTTTATCCGATTCGTCGGGGGGGAGATGTGTGACGTTGGTAATGCAAGACAAAATTGACAGGCTGGTCAACGAAGGCTTGGCGCATCCACCTGCGGACGGGCGGCTGACGTTGACTCCGCGTGGGCGGCTGGTGGCGGACAGCGCGGCGGTATTCTTGTGGGAATGATTTTCTTCGGGTTCCTAAGCTTGCCCTGGTGCGCTTCGTCGGCCACCCTGACTCGATGAGTTTTCAATTGTTGGGAACATCGATCATCGGTCGGGAACGCGGCCGGGGTTCGGATGCGGCGGGTTACGCGAGAGCGGCCCATGACGGCGCGGTGTTGGAGCCGCTTTATCTGGCCGGCACGCTGCCGGAGTTGGAGCAGGCGTGTCGCCTCGCGCGGGAAGCATATCCGGCTTACAGCGCTTTGCCCGCGCAATGGCGAGGCGAATTCCTCCGTGAAATCGCGCTCGGCATCGAAGGGCTGGGCGACGTCTTGGTGGAGCGGGTCGGTTTGGAGACGGCTTTGCCTCCGGGGCGCATCAAAGGGGAAAGCGCCCGGACGTGCCATCAATTGCGGATGTTCGCCGACCTCATCGAGGAAGGCTCGTGGATTGATGCGCGCATTGAATCCGGAGACTCTGCACGGCAGCCGCTGCCAAAGCCGGAATTGCGTTCGATGTTGATTCCGCTGGGACCGGTGGCGGTGTTTTGCGCAGGGAATTTTCCACTGGCGTATTCCGTGGCGGGTGGCGATACGGCCTCGGCGTTGGCGGCGGGATGCCCGGTGATTGTGAACGCGCATCATGGTCATTTCGGCACGGCGGAAATGGTGGGCACGGTGATCCAGCAGGCCGCGATTAAAACGAGAATGCCGGACGGGGTGTTTTCGTTGCTTTACGGTGCGGGGACGGGTTTGGGCCAAAGCTTGGTGCGGCATCCGGCGATCAGGGCGGTCGGTTTCACCGGCTCACAGGCGGGCGGCCGGGCGTTGGCGGATCTTGCGGCGGCGCGGCCGTCGCCGATTCCGGTGTATGCGGAGATGAGCAGCGTGAATCCGGTTTTTATTTTATCGGCGGCGTTGCGGGAGCGCTGGGGAGATATCGCGGCCGGGCTGCACGCGTCGATCACCGGAGGCGGGGGACAGTTCTGCACCAAGCCGGGATTGATTTTTCTGCCGGCGGGGCGCGAGGCCGATCAATTTGCCGCCAAGCTGGCCTCGCTCATCGGCGAAACTCCATCGACGACCATGCTCAATGAGGGCATCGCGGCGAATTTTGCCAATCGGCGTGCGCATTTGGGATCGCTGGCAACGGTGCAATCCATTGCCGTGGGGCAAGGCGAGCAGGCGGGGCTGTATTTGACGACCGCCCGCGCGTTCCGCGAAAATGGTGTGATGCATGAGGAGGTGTTCGGGCCGGTCGCGCTCGTCATCGCGTGTGACGGTCCGGCGGATATGGCGGCCTGCGCCGAGTCGTTGGCGGGCCAATTGACCGCCACCATCCATGCGGAGGGCTCCGACGGTCCCGCCGCCCAAGCGCTCTTCCTCATTCTCGCCGGCAAGGCGGGGCGGTTGATTTACAACGGCTACCCGACCGGGTTGGAAGTCGGCCAGGCGACGGTGCATGGCGGTCCTTACCCGGCGACCACCGACGGGCGCAGCACGTCGGTCGGCACGGCGGCGATCACACGGTGGGTGCGGCCGATTGCGTTTCAGAATCTGCCCGAGTCCATGCTGCCGTCGCCGATCCGCAATGCCAATCCGCGCGGACGGTGGCGGCTCATTAACGGGAAGCGCACTCAGGCGGCCGTAGGAGCGGAGTGATGGAACTGCAACGGGCTGGAGGGCTTCCGAAGCAGGCAGGTCCAGGATTTGAGACTGCTCATCACAGGCAAGAGGTTACGGGACAGGGCGAACCTGTCCACCCGACTTGGCCATTTGAAATCCCGCCTCTGTCCAGTTTCACCAGACCGCCGCGCGCGACCTTGGCGGATTCGCTTGCCTTCCGCGCAATCGTGAGTAGGCAGACTGCCCCCTTTTCCGATCCCTTGAATTTCCCCGCTATGGCCGAAGAAACCACACTCATCCTTTTCAAACCCGATTGCGTCACCAAGCATCTCAGCGGCGAAGTGCTCCAGCGCTTCGAGCGCGAGGGCTTCCGCCTGCGCGGCCTCAAGATGCTCACTCTCGGTGACGACCTGCTCAAAGAGCATTACGCGCATATCGCGGACCGGCCGTTCTTTCCCGAGATCGTCGCCTTCATGCAATCCAGCCCCGTCGTGGCGCTGGCGCTCGCCGGGGACAACGTCATCGTCCGCGTGCGCGAACTGCTCGGCCCCACCGACTCCAAGAAGGCCGAGAAAGGCACCATCCGCGGCGACCTCGGCGTCGATCAGATGGTCAATGTCTGCCACGCCTCGGACGGTCTTGAGTCAGCCGCCGCGGAATTGAAGCGGTTTTTCCGCGACGACGAATTGTTCTGAGCGTTCCTCGCGTATCGGAGCCCGCCAGGATCATGACGCGCGCCCCGAAGCAGGCATACCTGCCTGCGCGCGCATGGTTCGGAAAATTAGTAGTAAAATAAACTTTCTAATGGAAATCGCGTTGCCGATTGCATTTTAGAAAAGTTTGGCGATGGTCGCGGCGCATACCCCTTGGGCGGACGGTTCCGGGGTGAACCGTTGTCGGCACATGGCGGTGTTGCGACAGTCTTCATTCGCATCATGCCATGAAAACCTTGCGATGCCTTCTGGCGGGGCTGGCGTTTTCGTTGTCCTCGGCTCCGGCTCAGACGATGGGCCCGGATTTTGCAGCCGATTATCACGCGGTGTTTCTGGGGAGCGTGCCCGGCGTGCCGGCCAATTACGGAGGGCTGGTCTTTTCACGGGAGGATCCAGACGTGCTTTTGATCGCGGGCACCTCGGGCGGGGCGGAAGGGGCGGTCTATGCGGTGCGGGTGATCCGGAATTCGCAGGGAGCCATCCAAGGGTTCTCCGGCTCGGCCACACGGCTGGCCACGGCGCCATTTATCGATGGCGGCTTGGCCTACGGGCCGGATGGCATTTTGTTTTTCACCGCATATCCCGACAACACGCTGGGGCAGATTCGCTCCGGCAGCACGACGCCAGACCGGGTCACTGAACTGACGCCGCTCGGGGTGGAGGGTTCGGTGGGGGCGGTAGGGCTGGTTCCGGCGGGCTTTGCGGGCGCCGGGCGGTTGAAGGTGGTGAGCTACGAGAGCAACCGCTTCTTCGATTTGCCGCTGACTGCGCAGCCGGACGGCACCTACCTGCCCGGTTCCGCGGTGGCGGCGGCGGACTCGCTGGCCGGCGGCACCGAGGGGTTCGTCTATCTCAAAGGCGGGACGGGGCAAAATCCGCGCTTCGCGGCCGACAGCATGCTAATAGCGGAATATGTGTCCGGGCAGATCGCCGCGTATGAGATCGATGGCGACGGCAATCCGCGGCTGGACAGGCGCCGGGTGTTTGTGGCCAACATGGGCGGCGCTCCCGCCGGTGTCGCGCTCGATCCGATCGCGGGGGATGTGCTCATCGCGCCGTTCGGCGGCGCGCAGCAACTCTTGCGGGTCTCGCGGCTGGGGCGTCCCCCGGCCGTCGCCTTTGCGGGAACAGGGCACTATTACGAGGCGGTTCGCGCTCCCTCCGGGATTACCCGAAGCGCGGCGGCCACCGCCGCGGCCGCGGCCGGCGGCTATCTGGCTTCCATTCTCAGCGCCGCCGAGAATGCCTTTGTGTATTCCTTGATCGACGCCACTTATTTCGGGGATGTGAGCGACGTCGGCCTTCGCTTGGGTCCCTGGCTGGGGGGCTTGAACGCAGGCTTCGGCTGGGCCTGGGGAAGCGGAGAGCCTTTCACATACACCAACTGGTCTCCGGGCCAGCCGGATGGATTTGGCGGCGGCTCCCAATATCTGCTGTTCGGCGAAGGCGGGACCTGGGGGGATCATCCGGGCCACCAACTCGCGGGCTATCCACTTCCGAAAGGGTTCATCATTGAATATGATCG
>CAZQUC010000296.1:0-5620 GCA_964596095.1 uncultured Enterobacteriaceae bacterium | reverse complement strand
CGCGTGGCAGAGGAATTGGGCGTGGCGTGGGGGCGCGAGGTCGGGTGCAAGATGCGCTTCAATGACGACACCTCGCGCGAGACGCGGCTGAAATTCATGACCGACGGCATCCTGCTGGCGGAAATCCAGAGCGATCCGCTGCTGCGGCGTTACACGGCGCTCATTCTCGACGAGGCGCACGAGCGGTCGCTCAATATCGACTTTCTGCTCGGGTATTTGAAAGGGCTGCTGCCGCGCCGGCCGGATCTCAAGCTCGTCATCACCTCGGCGACCATCGACACGGCGGCGTTCTCGGCGGCCTTCGACGACGCGCCGGTCGTCGAGGTCTCGGGACGGTTGTTTCCGGTGGAGATCCGCTACGCGCCGGTGGCCTCGCTGGTGGAGTCGGAGGACGATCTCGATTATGTGGAAGCGGCGGGACGCGCGGTGGAGGACGCGCTCATCGAATCGGACGACGGCGACGTTCTCGTCTTCATGCCCACGGAGCGCGACATCCGCGATACCTGCGAGTGGCTGGAGGGGAAACTGGGGCGCGGCTATGAAGTGCTCGGGCTTTACGGACGGATGCCCGCGGCGGAGCAACAGCGGGTCTTCGCGCCGGGGCCGCGGCGGCGCGTCATCGTGGCCACCAATGTCGCGGAAACTTCGCTGACGCTGCCGCGCATCCGCACGGTGGTGGATACGGGGCTGGCGCGGATCAGCCGCTACACGGCGCGCACGCGCACCCGGCGGCTGCCGGTCGAGCCGGTGGCGCAGAGCAGCGCCCGCCAACGCGCGGGGCGGGCGGGGCGGGTGCGGGATGGGGTGTGCGTCCGGCTGTATTCCGAGGAAGATTTCGCCAAGCGCCCGCCGTTCACCACGCCGGAAATCCAGCGCGCGAATCTCGCGGAAGTCATCCTGCGCATGAAGGCCTTCCGGCTCGGCGACATCGAAACCTTTCCGTTCATCGATCCGCCGCGGCCCGCGGCCATTCACGGCGGTTACGAGTTGCTGCACGAACTCGGCGCGCTGGAGGAAACGCGCGACCTCACGCCGCTGGGACGCGAGTTGGCGCGGCTGCCGCTCGATCCCACGCTGGGGCGGATGCTGCTGCGCGCGGAGGAGGAAGGCGTGCTGCCGGAATTGCTCGTGCTGGCCGCGGGCTTGAGCGTGCCCGATCCGCGCGAGCGTCCCGAGGCGGCGAAAGAGCAGGCCCGCGCCGCGCACCGCGCTTTTGCCGCGCCGGACTCGGATTTCCTGTCGCTGCTCCGCATTTGGCAGGCCGCTCCCACTTCGGAATCCGGCGCGAGCCGCAACGCGCTGCGGCGGTTCTGCAAGGCGAACTTCCTCTCGCAGACCCGCATGAGGGAATGGCGCGACCTTTACCGCCAGTTGGCCGACGCCATGTCGGCGCGGCCGGGACCGCTGCCGGAGCCGCGCGAGGGCCGCGACGACGCCATCCACCGGTCGATCCTCGCCGGTCTGCTCGGCCACATCGCGCAGAAGGAAGAGCGCAATACTTACAAGACCGCGGGCAATCGCGTGGTGACGGTGTTTCCCGGCTCGCAGCTCTACGAGCGCCGCGAGAAGAAACCGCTGCGCGCGAAAGCGGAGTCGCCTGCCGCTCGGGAAAAAATCCGGCAACCCGCGTGGATCGTGGCGGGCGAGATCGTGCAGACCTCGCAGCTTTTCGCGCGCACGCTGGCGAAGATCGATCCGCGCTGGATCGCGACCGTCGGCGCGCATTTGTGCCGCTACCAGCGCAGCCAGCCGCATTGGAACGCCAAGTCCGGCCGCGTCCTGTGCTGGGAACGCACGCTGGTCCACGGGCTGGAAGTGGAGCGGCGGACCATCGACTACGGCAAGGTCGATCCCGAAGGCGCGACGCAGCTTTTCATCCGCGAAGTGTTGCTCGATCCCGAGGCGGAGGTGCCGCACGCCTTCCACCAGGAAAACCTGCGCCTGCGCCACAAGCTGCAATCGGTGATGATGCGTTCGCGCCAAGGCCGGTATTACGATCTGGAGGAAGCGCTCTTTCATTTCTATGCGACGCGGCTGGAAGGCGTGTCGTCCTTCCACGATCTGAACCGACTGGTGAAGGAACATCACGCCACGTCGCCGAAATTCTTTGACGCCACCGAAGCCGACCTCACGGCGGACGATGAGATTACCGACGAGTTGGCGCTCTTCCCCGACGAAGTCGCGCTCGGCCACACCGTGCTGCCGCTGAGCTACGCCTACACGCCGGGGCAGGACCAGGATGGCGTGACGGTGCGGGTGCCGGTGGCCGTGGCGGCGCATCTCACCAGCGGGCAATTGCAATGGATGGTGCCCGGCCTGCGCGAGCCGCAGGTGGATTTTCTGCTGCGCGCGCTGCCGCGCCGGTGGCGGCGCGAGTTGCAACCGATCGAACCGAAGGTGCGCGAGATCGCGGCGGAGTTCGATCCGGGCGCGGAGGAATTTTTGCCCGCGCTGGCCGCGTTCGTGGCGCGAAAATACCGCGTCGGGATCAGCGCCGCGGACTGGACGGAGCAAGCGCTCAGTCTGCCCGCGCACTTGCAGCCGCGCGTCACCGTGCTCGACCGCAGCCAGCAAGAAGTCGCGACCAGCCGCGACCTCGGCACGATCAAGGCGAGCGTGAAGCAACGCGGCGACGCGCGCTCCGACGCCTGGGAGCGCGTCGCGCGACGGATCGAACGGCCGGGCGTGACCGCGTGGACGTTCGGCGATCTGCCCGAGGCGATCGACGTCGAAGATCTCGGCGGCGTGCTCGTGCGCGGGTATCCCGGCCTGGCCGTGCGCGAGGGCGAGGTCGATGTGCGCTTGTTCCGCCGCGCGGAGGATGCCGCCCGCGCCACACCCGACGGCGTGCGCCATCTCGGCGAGCGGGCGCTCTCGCGGGAGCTGGTGTGGCTGGTCAAGGAATTCCGCAATCTCGCCGGCCCACGTCGGCCCGCCGCCAAGCCCGCGAGCTTTCACGACGCGTTGCAATCACTCGGCGCGGCGGGGAATGGCGACGGTGCGCTCGCCGCGACCGCGCGCCTGCCGGAAGACGCCTGCCGGCATCTCGTCGCGCACATCTGCCGGCTGGAGCCGCTCTTTCCGCTCACCGAAGCCCGCTTCCAGGCCATGCTCGACGCGGCGAAAAAGGAGCTGCCACAATTGGCGTATCGTGTGCGCGAACTGGTCGGCCAGGTGCGGGAGCTGCGCGAGCAACTGCTCGGCGGCAAGCACCGCTACCCGCAACTGCAAGACGATCTCGCGCGCCTGCTCCCGGCGGATTTCTTGCTGCGCACGCCGCATACGCAGTTTCCGCATCTGTTGCGGTATCTGAAAGCGATGCAGGTCCGCGCCGAGCGCTATTCGTTCGGCCCGGCCAAGGACGAGAGCAAGGCCCGGCCGCTGGAGGAATTCGCGGGGTGGGAAGACGCCGTGCCCCGCGAACGTCACGGCGCCTTCCGCTGGATGCTGGAGGAATTTCGGGTGCAGCTTTTCGCGCCCGAACTCGGCACCGCGCAGGCGGTGTCCGCGAAGCGGCTGCGGGAATTGTGGGACGGCGCAGACTCGCGGGGACGCTCGCCCACCGGATAGGCCGCTTTGGAGTGCGGCGGGAAGCGATAGCGCCACGCCGCTTTCGCTGCGGAGGCGCGGTTTTCCCGAGCCCGCGCCGGCGCCAAAGCGGTGTCACGCTTCGCTCTGCCACCGCACTCCAAAGGCGCTTGCCGGACGGCGGGAGTCGATAGGCTGCGACGTGCGGTTGCCGCTGGGGTTCCGCCGGCGAACCCGGCACTGAGCGGTTCCCTTCCCGCCGCCGCACCGGCCGATTTCCAGCGCGTTTTTGGTTGGAGCGGGCGCAATCCGGCGCAAGGTCCGGTTTTTCCCTCCGGCTCCCCCGCCTCCCGGGCGCGCCGCGTTTCACTCGACTGAACGATGCCCATCGTAGCCAGCTATTGCGCTGATTTTCTCAAACCCGACATGCAGCATGTGTATCGGCAGCTCAAGGATTTGGGCCGCTGGGAGCCGCGCGTGTTGACCCATGCGCGCGAGAACGCGACGCTCTTTCCCTGGCCGGAAAAACGGCTCCGTGTGTTGCCCAAGCATCGCCTGCGCTTCTGGCGGCGGCTGTGGCACCGGGGGATCAAACACCGGCGCCGGGTGCCGCCCACGCTGGGGGAGGTGACGGAGCTGCTTTATCAAATCCTGCGGTTCGAGGCCGACGTGGTGCATGTGTATTTCGGCCATCATGCGGTGCGCTGGCTGCCGCTGCTCAAGGCCTGCCCGCGGCCCGTGGTGGTCAGCTTCCATGGCGCGGATGTGAGCGTGGATGTGGACCCGGAGGAATTGCGCGAAGTTTTTTATTACGCGCGGCTCGTGCTGGCGCGCTCGGAGGCGCTGCTGCGCGACCTGGCCGCGCTGGGTTGTCCGCCGGAAAAACTGCGTCTCCAGCGCACCGGCGTGTCCCTGGATTTCTGGAGGCCGCCGGAGCACGCGTGTGATCTGCCGCCGGATGACGAGGCCTGGCACTTCGTCCAAGCCTGCCGGTTGGTGGAGAAGAAGGGCGTGGCGACGGCCTTGCGCGCCTTCGCCGGCATCGTGCCGACCTATCCGCACGCGCGTTTCACCATCATCGGCGACGGGCCGCAGCGCGCCGCCCTGGAGGCGCTGGCCCGTGAGCTGAACGTGGCCGCGCAGGTCGAGTTCACCGGCTTCCTGCCGCCGGAAAAGATGCTCGACCACTTCCAGCACGCACACGTGTTTTTCCATCCGAGCGAAACCACCGCCGAGGGTGACCGCGAGGGCGTGCCCAACAGCCTGCTGGAGGCGATGGCCACCGGCCTGCCCGCGCTGGCCACCACCCACGGCGGGATCGCCGAGGCGGTCGAAGACGGCGTCAGCGGATTGTTGGTGCCGGAAAAAAACCATGCCGCGCTGGCGGAGGCGGCGTTGGAATTGTTGCGCGACCCCGCGGGCTATGCCGAAATGAGCGTGGCCGCCACCGCCGCCATCCGCAACCACTTCGCGCGGCGCGCGCAAACCCGCGTGCTGGAAGCCTGCTACGACGAAGCCGTGGCCCACCGCGCGCCGCCGGCGAAAGCCAGAGTGGCGCTCGCGGATGCCGAGTGAGCCGGCCCGCGGGCGATAGGCCCTATGTGGCCTATCCGACCTATAGGCCCCGATCGCCCCGCAACGCGGCAAAGAGCGAAGCCATCTCATCATCGAGATCGGCGCGGGAGGAGAGGGTGGTGGCGACTTCGCGGCGGACGAGGACGCGGAAGCGTTGGCGCCAGCGATGCAGGCGGCTGCGCAGGGTGGCTTCCGCTTCGCCGGTGGCGTGGGCCAGCGCGGCGAGGCCGCCGTGAGTGGCGTCGCCGGTCAGGAAAGGTTTCAGGCGCGTGAAGTCCGCGACGCGCTCCTCGGCCCGGCTTTCCCGCTCCAAGGCCGCCAGGCTGCGGCGCAGGATTTGCAAGGCCCATTGGCGGTCGAATTCGCGATCCGGCGGCAGCGCGCGCTCGTCGAGGAGAGGCCGCTCGCGTTCGCCCGGCGCGGTGTCATGCGTGGAAAATTCGAGCGGCAACGGCGTTTGGCCCGCGCCGCGCTTGAGACGCGCCCGGCGTTCGCGTTCGTGACTGAGGAAATGCTT
>CAZQUC010000295.1:0-5628 GCA_964596095.1 uncultured Enterobacteriaceae bacterium | reverse complement strand
CGGGAGTTCTCTCACGCTCCCTCCGCTTCCGACTCACCGGCAAGCCGGTGAGCGCAGAGCGGAGGCCAGCCTCCGCACTCCAGAGGCGGCTCACCATAGGCCCGCCCGTCGGGCCGGGCTGTCACAGGACGGGCCTTCAGCCCGCGTTGACTTCCCAATGAAGGTCAAGAAACGCGTGGCTGCGGCACAGGCCATTTTTTAACTCAACAGGTTCTCAGACGCCACCCTCGCCGAGGCGTTTCCCATGTGTTTGATCACCACGCTCAACACATTCTCCGTTCGACGAATGTTTTGCTTGCTTCGCCGTCAACATGTTCCTACAGAAAATAGATGTGTGGCATTATCGGCTATGTTGGCAAGAAAGAGGCGGCTCCCATTTTATTGGAGGGACTGCGCAAACTGGAATACCGCGGCTATGATTCGGCGGGCCTCGCCATTGCCGACGGGGGCGCGCTGACACTGCGCCGGTCCAAGGGGCGGATCCGGAATCTGGCGGAGCTGATGGACCGCTCGCCCGCGCCCGGCGTGGCGGGCATTTCCCACACCCGCTGGGCCACGCACGGGCCACCGACCGACGAGAACGCCCACCCTCACCGCGACCACGCCGCGCAGCTCGCCATCGTCCACAATGGCGTCGTGGAAAACCATGCCGCGTTGAAAAAGCAACTGCTGGCTGAGGGGCATGTTTTTCTCTCCGACACGGACACCGAGGTGTTGGCCCATTTGATCGGCAAAAAATATGACGAGGGCGAGGGCAACCATGGCGGCGACCCGGCGGGACATTCCGCCGCGCGGCTGCTGGCGGCCACGCGCGCCGCGCTCCGGCAAATCAAGGGCACCTATGGCCTTGCGGTCATGCACCAGGGGTTGCCGGAGGTGATCGTGGCCGCGCGTCTGGGCAGCCCGCTGGTGGTGGGGCTGGGGCAGGGCGAAAACTTTCTCGCCAGCGATGTCTCGGCCATCGTGCGGCACACGCGCGAGGCGGTGTATCTCAATGACGGCGATCTGGCCGTCCTCACGCCGGACAGTTTCGAGGTCACCACGCTGGCGGACGGCGTCGCGGCGAGCTACCGGGTGAGCCAGGTGGATTTCGCGGAGGAAGCCGTCGAACTCGGCGCGTTTCCCCACTACATGCTCAAGGAAATCTTCGAGCAGCCGGAATCGATCGCCAACGCCATGCGCGGGCGGCTCAACCTGGAGGAAGCCAGCGCGCAACTGGGTGGCCTGAACATGACGCCCGCCGAGTTGCGCGCCATCGACCGCGTCATTCTCTGCGGCTGCGGCACGGCCAGCCATGCCGCGATGGTCGGCGAATACCTCATCGAAAGCCTCGCGCGCATTCCCGCGGAGGTGGAGATCGCGAGCGAATTCCGCTACCGCAACCTGCCCACGGACCGGAATACGCTGGTCTTCGCCCTGAGCCAGAGCGGCGAGACCATCGACACGCTGGCCGCCCTGCGCGAAGGCCAGCGCAAGGGCCACCGCGTGCTCGGCATCTGCAACCATGTCGCCTCCTCCTTGGCGCGCGAGAGCGATGGCGGCGTGTATATGCACGCCGGGCCGGAGATCGGCGTCGCGGCGACGAAATCGTTCACCAGCCAGATCACGGTGCTGACGCTGCTCGCGCTGTTGCTGGGGCGTCTCAACCATCTCGGCCCGAGCGAAGGGCTGGAGATCATCCGCGAGCTGCAGGCCATCCCGGACAAGGTCCGCCGCCTCCTCGACCAGAGTGACCGCATCGCCGCCATCGCCCGGAAGCACGCGCGGAGCCGCGGGATGCTTTTTTTCGGCCGGCTCTTCAATCATCCCGTCGCGCACGAGGCCGCGCTCAAGCTGAAGGAGATCAGCTATCTCTTCGCCAGCGGGCATCCCACGGCGGAGTTGAAACACGGCATCATCGCGCTCGTCAGCCCGGAGACGCCCAGTGTGGTCATCTGCCCGGATGATGCCGTCTTCGACAAGAACGTTTCCAACATCGAAGAAATCCGCGCGCGGCAAGGCCCCGTCATCGCCATCACCACCGAAGGCCGTCATGATCTCGACGAGCTTTGTGAAGACGTGATCTATGTGCCGTCGTGCCCGGATTACCTCAGTCCGCTGCTGACGGTGATCCCGCTGCAACTGCTCGCTTACCACCTCGCGGTGGAACTCGGCTGCGACGTGGACAAGCCGCGCAATCTCGCCAAGAGCGTGACCGTGGAATGATTTTTTCCACGGTGGGCGGGGGGAGGTGGCTTGTCGCACGTGCGAAACGCTCGTGTGGAAGACGGACGTATCCTGTGCGAGGGAGAGTTTTCTTGCAATCGGTCGGGCTTGTCGTGACAATAGAACACTGACTGCCGGAGTGTCCGAGGGCACGAAGGAGGAGGGCGGTCGTTTTCTCCGATGATTTTCTCCCAAACCAGCCGCACGTTGTTGCATCGCCTGCGCTCTTCCGGAGAGGAGGAAGCGTGGCGGCGGTTTGTGGAGATCTATACGCCGTTGCTGCACCGCCACGCCCTCGCGCGCGGAGTGCCGGCGCAGGACGTGTGCGATGTGGTGCAGGAGACGATGCGGGGGTTGTTTTTGGCGCTGCCGCGGTTCGACTATCGGCCGGAACGGGCGCGCTTCCGCACGTGGCTGTATCGGGTGGCGGAGAACCAGGTGAACCAGTTTTTCCGGTCCCGGCAGCGGCGGCCCCAGGGCGATGGCCGGACGACGCTCATGAACGTGGCGGAGCAAGTGCTGGCCGGCGGGCAGGCGGAGGCGGACGCGCTCCGTTGGGAGTTGGAATACCGCCGCCGGTTGTTCGAGTGGGCGGCGGAGCGCGTGCGCCCGGAGTTCACGCCGCGCATCTGGACGGCCTTCTGGCGGACGGCGGTGGGCGGGGAACGCGCGGAGGTGGTGGGACGGGCGCTGGGCATGTCCCGCGCCGCTGTTTATATGGCCCGCAACCGTTGCACGAGGCGTCTCCGCGAGCAGATCGAAGGCGCGGGAGACAGCGATTTCGATCCGGCGGAAAGCGCCGTTCTTTGTCTGGCGGAGTCATGAGCGAGGTGTCCCCCAACCGGGACGAGGACGAAGCCGCGCTGGAGGCGGAATTCGCCGCGTTCCAGCGCGATTTTCTCGGCTGGGAGCCGGGGGAGGAAACGTCGGTTCCGGAGGAAGTCGCTTCGTTGATCACCAGGCTCCAGGCCGCTGATTTTTCCGTGCCGTCCGACGAAGCGGAGGCGTTCGCGCTGCTGGATCGTCCGCCGGAGGAGGGGCGTCCGGGAGCGTTGGGCGCGTTTGAGATCGACCGTCTGCTGGCCTGCGGCGGCATGGGCGTGGTCTTTGTGGGGCGCGATCCGGCGCTGGGCCGCGAGGTGGCGATCAAGGTGCTGTCCCCGCATTTGAAAGCGGACGAGACCGCGCGGCGGCGGTTCCGGGGCGAGACCCGGGCGTTGGCCGCCTTGGACCATCCGCACATTCTGCCCATCCATTCCGTGCATGAAAAAGAGGGGCTGCTGTTTTTCGTGATGCCGCTGGTGCGCGGGAGGTCGCTGGCGGAGCACGTGGAGCGGGAGGGCGTCCTGTCCGGCAAGGAGGTGGCGGAGATCGGCGGGCAGGCCGCGCGGGCGCTGGCGGCGGCCCATGCGCAGGGGCTCGTCCATCGCGATCTCAAGCCGGAAAACCTGCTGCTCGACGAGGAGGGGCGGCGCGCGCGGATCGCGGATTTCGGCCTCGCCACGCTGGAGGGGGAGGCGGGATCGACGGCGGGCACGCCCCGCTTCATGGCGCCGGAGCAGCGGCGCGGTGATGTCATCACCGCGAGGGCTGATCTTTACAGCCTGGGCGCGACGCTGCACTTCGCGCTGACGGGGCACCCGCCGGACGCCGCGGCGGGGTTGAGGCCGGGCGCGCCGTCTCCGGGGTGCCCGCGCTGGCTGGCGCGGCTCATCCAGTCCCTGCTGGCGGAGGACCCGGCGCATCGTCCTCTTTCGGCGGCGGCGGTGGCGCGGACGTTTGATCATTTCCGCCAGCGAAAAAAGCGTTGGTCGCTCGCGGCGGCGCTGCTGCTGGGCATCGCGTTGGCGGCAGCCTTGCCCGCCGCGCTTTCGCCGCTCGGTTTCTACGGATGGTGGAACCGCACGCTGGCCTCGCTTTCCGACAACAAATTTCATGTGGAAGGCCGGCCCGGCGTGTATCCCTCGCTGAAGCAGGCCGCGCAGGCCGCCAATGGCCGGACGATTCTTGTGGATTTCGACGGCGAGCGCCCGCAGCCGACCGCCGACTTCGGCACCTTTCCGGTGGTGATGAAGGCCGCGCCGGGACGGCGTCCCGTGCTGGTTCACCAGGAATTGGGTTCCCCCATGTTTTCCACACGGGCGGCGATGCGCATTGAAGGATTGGGATTTCACCGCGATGTGCCCGATGGCCAGGTCACCGCGTCCTTTGTGCGCACAACAGACGCCGAGCTGACCCTCGCTCGTTGCCGGATGGTCATTGCGGAAATAAAGCCCGGCCAGGCGCGCGAATTGTATAGCCCTCCGCTGCTCCTCATCGGCACGGCCAACGCGACTCTCGATGACTGCGAGGTGGACGCCGGCCTGGAACCGTGGGCCGTGATCCGCAGCTTCCGCCAGGGGCCGGCCCATCCGCCCATGCGACTGGGCGTAACGCGCAGCCGGTTGCGCGGGGCGGGTTTGTTCATGATGCGCTCGCCCGGCCTGCGCGCGGAAGTGGAGTTGTGGGAAACCTCCGTCACTTCCGACCTCGCCTTTGCCCACTGGGCGCAGCACGATTCACAACTGCGGGTCACGGCCACCGGTTGCGAGTTCACCACGCGCCGCGCCTTGATGTGGATCGACCCCGACACGCCGGCCGCCGTGGCCCAAGCCTTCGTCTGGGAGGGGCGTCGGAACCAGTTTGCCTTTCCTGTCACCGAACGTCCGCCGTTCCTCCGTGTCGCGCACGGCCCGGCCGGCCTGGAGGTGTTTTCGTTCGAGGGCTGGCAGGGACATCCGGCGGTGGTTGAGGAGGCGCCGCTGCCGGGAGGGATGGACGGTATTGACGGGATGGGCGAATGAGGAGGTGCCCTGGCTGTTATTATCCAACCATCTCCTCCTTCTCATTCTTCTCGAACGCGGAAGAGTCTCCACTCCCGGCTCGCCGCGTCGCGCACTCAGGCGTCGCTGACTTGGCCTTCGCTGCCAAAGAGGCCCAGCGGCTCCCAGCGGCGGGCGTCGAGGCTGGCTTCGATATGGTATTTCTTTTTGTCCTGTGAGGTCCAGAGGAGGTAGATGTCGTTCGGTCTTTTTCGAATTCGAGAATTTCGAGCGGGATGGCGGGCGGCGGGCCCGGCGGTGAGGGAGCCGGGACCGCAAAAGCCGCCGCCAGCACGAGCCACCCCAGCCAGCCAGGAAAAAAGAAAGGACGTTCCATCCTTCCCTTCAATGCCGCCCCCGGCGAAGTCTCACCATTTTTCTGACAACGCCGCCGCCTCGGAACGCGGCCTTCCAGACCGGGCGGTCAGCGGGCCTCTGCCCTGCCGGCGATTGTGGCATTGTGCCTCCGGTCAATGTTTCGTAATGGGAGCCTCTGGCTCCCCAGTCGAGCCGGAGGCTCGGGTTACAGACCATTGGCTGGAAGCCAATGCCACCAACCGGC
>CAZQUC010000294.1:0-5643 GCA_964596095.1 uncultured Enterobacteriaceae bacterium | reverse complement strand
CGGCAACTCACCCCTTCATGACATGGCGAAAACGATCGTGATCACCCAGCCGACCTATCTGCCGTGGATGGGGTATTTCAATCTGGTCGCGGAGGCGGACGTGTTCGTGTTTCTGGACACGGTGCAGTTCGAGAAACAATCCTGGCAATCGCGCAACCGGTTACGCGGCGCGGACGGGTCGGCGCAGTGGTTGTCCGTGCCGGTCGCCGCCGCGCCGCTGGACACGTCCATCAAAGACATCCACCTCGCCTCCCGTCCGCCGGGCTGGGCGCGGAAGCATCTCCGGACGATCGCGCATAGTCTGAGCCGCGCGCCGTTTTTCACGGAGGCGGACGCGGCGGCGCGCGCCGTGCTCGAGACGCCGCCGCCCCGGCTGGCCGATCTGAATATCGCCTTCATCACGACGATGGCGGCGCGGCTGGGGCTGACGCCGGAATTCCACCGCGCCTCCGCCCTGCCCGTCTCCGGGAAACGCGAGGCGCTGCTGCTCGCGCTGTGCCGCCATTTCGGAGGCACGCGCTATTACAGCAATGCCGGCTCGGCGGTGTATCTGGAGGCCGCGCGTGGGTCGTTTGCGGCGGCGGGCGTGGCGCTGGAATACCAGCATTGGGAGCATCCGGTGTATCCGCAGGGGCGGCCGCCGTTCGTCTCGCACCTGTCGGTCCTGGACGCGCTCGCGCATCTCGGGACGGCGGAAACTTCCCGGCTTGTCAGAACCCGCGGGCCATTGTCCACTGGCGCATGACGACGCATACGGCCATGACCATCGGCGGACGCCCCCTCGGCCCGGGGCATCCGTGTTATCTCGTCGCGGAATTGTCGGCCAATCACGGGAACGACTACGACCTGACCGTGCGCACGCTGGAGGCCATGAAGGAAGCCGGGGCCGACGCCGTGAAAGTGCAGACTTACACGGCGGATACGATGACGCTGGATTCCGACCGGGAGCCGTTCCAGATCCGCAGCGGCACGTTGTGGGACGGGCGCACGCTGCACAGCGTGTATGCCGAGGGCGCCCTGCCTTGGGAATGGCAGCCGCGCCTGCAAGCCGTCGCGCGCGGGCTGGGCCTCGATTTTTTCTCCTCGCCCTTCGATGCCACGGCGGTGGATTTCCTGGAAACCCTCGACGTGCCCGCGCACAAGATCGCGTCGTTCGAGGTGGTGGACATTCCGTTGTTGAGGAAAATCGCCGCGACGCGCAAGCCGGTCATCATGTCCACCGGCATGGCAACGCTGGAGGAAATCGAAGAAGCGCTGGCGGCCTTACGGGAGGCCGGAAGCGGGCCGGTGGCACTGCTGAAATGCACCAGCGCCTATCCCGCCACGCCCGAGGAGATGAACCTGTGCACCATCCCCGACATGGCCGCGCGCTTCGGCGTGCCGGTGGGGCTGAGCGACCATACGATGGGCCATACCGTGCCGGTGGCCGCGGTGGCGCTCGGCGCCTGCGTCGTGGAGAAACATTTCATTCTCTCCCGCGACCTGCCGGGGCCGGATTCCGCGTTTTCCATGGAGCCGGCGGAATTCAAGGCGATGGCCGAGGCCATCCGCGTCACCGAAGCGGCGCTGGGGACGGTGAGCTACGAGCGCTCCGCCAAGGACGAGCGGATGAAAGCCTACCGGCGCTCGCTCTTCGTCGCCCGCGACGTGGCGGCGGGCGAGGCGCTCACAGCAGCCAATGTGCGCTGCATCCGCCCCGCCCACGGCCTGCACCCGCGCCATTGGGACGAAGTGATCGGGAGCAAAGCCGCGCGCGCCCTGGCCAAAGGGGAGCCCTTGTCCTGGGAGGCGTTGGAAACACCGCGTGATTAACGACGGCCGCGGCCGCAGAAATGCTCTTTGTGTTATGAAACCACTTCCTCATGTCATCGTCGAACTGGCCAATGGTCATGGCGGCGACCGCGCGGTCTTGCGCGCCCATGTCGAGCGGGCGGCCACGCTCCGGTATCCGAATCTGGGTCTCAAATTCCAGGTCTTCGGGGCGGACACGCTCGCGTTGCCCGATTTCGCCTGGCACCATGTTTACCAGGAGCTGGAGCAACCGCCCGAAGTCTGGGCGGAAGAAATCCGGCACGCCCGCGAGGCCGGACTGGCGGTGTGGCTGGACCTTTTCGACGAGTATGGCGTCCGTGTGCTGGACGCCCATCGCGCGGAGATCGCGGGGATCAAGCTCCAGGCCTCCGTCATCGAAAACCATGAAGTGCTGGAAGCGCTGCGGCGACATGGGCTGGAGGGGAAAGAGCTGATGCTCAATATTTCCGGGCATGACCTGGAAGCCATCGGCCGCGCCCTTGACGTGTTCCGTCCGCTCGCGCCGGCGCGACTGATCCTGCAGGCGGGATTCCAGGCCTATCCCACGCCGGTGGAGGATACCGCGCTCAACAAGCTGGTCGTGCTGCGGGCCGCGTTTCCCGACCAGGCACTCGCGCTGGCCGATCATGTCCCCGGCGACCATCCCTTGGCGCGCTGGGTTCCCGTCGCCGGCTTCCTCGCCGGCTGCGACGTGATCGAAAAACATTTCTGCCTCTCACGGAAAGACTGCCGCTACGACGGCGCCGCCGCGCTCGAACCGGAGGAATTCCAAGCCATGCTCGAAGCGCTCGAGGGCCTGGCTCCCGCCTTCGGCACGCGCTTCATCAACGACCGCGAGCGCGAGTATCTGGAAAAATCGATCCAGATTCCCGTGGCCGCGAAACCCCTGCCCGCAGGCAGCCTGGTCGCGCCGAGCGACGTGCTGTATCGCCGCACCTCGCAGACGGGACCGACCTTCGAGGAAATCTCCCGGCGGCAGCGGCGGCGCGAGATCCTGGCCCAACCGGTCGCGGCGCGAACCGCCCTCACCACGGCCTTTCGCCCGGCCGTCATCGGCGTCATCGTCGCCTGCCGGATGAAAAGCTCGCGCCTGCCCCGGAAGGCGCTGCAACCGATCCACGGCGTGCCCTCGGTGGAGCGCTGCCTGGAGGGATGCCTGCGGATGAAAGAGGCCGCGGTCGTGGTGCTGGCCACTTCCACGCTCGAGGACGACGCCGTGCTCGGCCACCACACGCTGGACGGCAAGGCGGCCTTCTGGCAGGGCGATCCCGACGATGTGATCCAGCGCTATCTCGGCGCGTGCGCCCACCATGGCATCGACGTGGTGATCCGCGTCACCGCCGATTGCCCGGTCATGTTCCCGGAAATCACCTCGCGGCTGCTGGAATCCCACTTCGCCACCGGCGCCGACTACACCGCGCCGGTGGACTGCGCCGTGGGCTCGGCGCCGGAAATCTACAATACCGAAGCGTTGCGGCGCGTGATCGCGCTCCTGGGTCGCGCCGAACATTCCGAATACATGACGTGGTATCTCCGCAACAACCCGGATATCTTCAAGATCAACCTGGTGGAATTGCCCGCCGCGCTGGTCCGCGATTACCGGCTGACGTTGGACTATCCCGAGGATCTCGCCATGTTCGACGCGCTCTTCAAGGAACTGGCCGTCCAAGGTTGGGAGCCGACCGGCGAAAACGTCCTGCGCGTGCTGGATGAGAACCCCGACCTCGCGAAGATCAACCACGGGCTGACCCTGACTTACAAAACAGATCAGGCGCTGATCGACAAACTGAACCGGCTCACGCGCATCGTTCTCCCCGCCGCCGCGGAGGGAGTGGCGCCACCCCGTTGATCCCGCCCGCCATGAACAATCGCATCGAGCCCATCGAAGGCATCCGCGGGCTGCTGGCGTTCTGGGTTTACATCAACCACATCATCGGTCATGCCGGCATCAGCTCCCTGCCCGACGGGTGGAGATTTCTGCGCGGGGGTGGTTATGCGGTGGATGTCTTCGTGGTCATCTCCGGTTTCGTGATTTTTTATCTACTGGACCACCGCTCGCAGCCTTACCTGCCGTATCTCGTGCGACGCTTCTTCCGGTTGTGGCCGCTTTTCATCGTGCTGTATTTTGTCTCCATGCCGTTCGCCCTGACCTCGGCGCATAACATGGCGCAGGTCGATCATCTCTACGGCTCGACCGTTTCCCCCGCCGTCTCGAAGATGATCGACTCCTGGTGGGAGCGCCCGTGGAAGCATACCGCCCTGCACCTCTTCATGGTCCACGGCATGGTGCCGGACAAAGTCGTGCCGAACAGCCCGAGCGCCTTTCTCGGCCCCGCCTGGAGCATCTCTCTGGAATGGCAATTTTACCTCATCGCACCGCTGCTCTTCGCCGGGCTGGGCCATGCCCGCGCCCGTTGGCGCGTGCTAGCCGGCGGGCTCAGCCTGGGCTTGATCTGGGCCGCTAGGGAAAAACTGCTCCCCAAAGTGCAACTGGGTGCCTTCCTGCCCTATCACGGCGAGTTTTTCCTGCTCGGGATCGCCTCGTATTTCCTCTGGAAACACCACGGCGCGCGAGGCGGCGGCGGCCCGCCCATGTTTCTCCTTGGCTTGTTGCTTGGCGCGGGCTTGTATTGGCTGGCGGATGAGAGAGACCTGCTGCCGGTCGCCGTCTGGGTGGCGCTGCTGGGTGGGTTGCTCGACCTCCGCGCATCGCCGGAACGCGCACACGGCGGTGCTTTCTGGAAACTGTTCACCAACCGGCCGATGCTTTTTCTGGGGCGTGTCTCCTATAGCTTTTATCTCGTGCATACGCTGGTCATCGTGCTGGTCCAATCGGCCCTGCTGCGAGTGTGGCCGTCGCTTTCCCAGACCGGCCACGCCGTCGTGCTGCTGGCCGTCACGCTGCCGCTGGTTTTGTTGATTTCGGCCGCGTTGCATCGCTGGCTGGAAGTTCCAGGCCAACGCCTCGGCGCGGTCTGGGCCGGAAAGTTATTGAAACGGACGTAGCGGGCGTCATGCTCGGGCGCGGGGCGCGTCGCGCCACGATTTCTTTTTCATGATGGCCGGCATCTCACCTCTGACCGATCTTTTCCCGACCGCGGAACCTCTCCCCATCCGATGCGAAGCGGATTATTACGGCGCGTCGCTATTGGTCGCTAAAAAGCTCGGATTGAGCGCCCCCCCGTTCAGCTCCTCCTCGTGGGTCCATGGGCGTGACATGCTGCCCGTGCCGAGAGAGAATTTTTCCCCCCAGGCCAAAACGCCCACGCAAACCCATCTCATCGGCAACAAGACGGATGAAAAATGGTGGCATGACAACGGCTACCCGCGGGCCGTCGCGGTGGGCAATCCCATCATCTACACGGACCACAGCGGGCTGGAACGCCGGCCCGGCTCGGTCCTGGCCATGCCGCATCACACCCAGGGCGGCTCCTTGCGGGACGAAGAACACACCCGGAAATGGCTGGCGGCGGTAGCGGCGCTCAAAGACGAGTTTCCCTCGATCGCCGTCTGCCTTTATGCGGAGGATGCGCCCGCTCTCGGTCCCTTGGTGGAGAGCCTGGGATTGGAGTGGTTCACGGGCGCTCACTTCAAAGTCAACGCGCTGCCCCGAATGCGGGCCGTGTTCGACTTCTTTGAATACATGATCACGGACAGTCTCAGTTCGCATTTGGCCTACGCAGCGTTCTGCGGCTGCAAGGTAGGGTTTTATGACGAATTGCACGAGTTCAAGTGGGAGCATTTCCAGCCCCACTTCAGCGCGAAAGCCCGTCCGGAATTGGAGCGCAACATGATCTACTACCGGGAAGAAGCGATTCGCGAGCGATTTCC
>CAZQUC010000293.1:1780-5649 GCA_964596095.1 uncultured Enterobacteriaceae bacterium | reverse complement strand
ATCGCCGAAGATCTCGCCACCCGCGAGAGCCGCGGGTTTGGCGAGTTCGGTATCCACCGCTCGCTGACGCTGGAGCAATTGCAGGCGCTGCAACGGCTGTGGCCGGCGTTGACGGAAAACGAAGCCTTCGTCTCCACCACGCTCGGCAAACTCCGGCCCGGCGCGGATGAAGATGCCGTCACCGATCCGGCGGCGCGCGAGGCCTTCTTGGATCGCGCCTGGGCCTTCGTGCGGACCCTCGGCCCATCCTTCACCTCGCTGAAAGCCAATCTCCTCATCGTGCGCCTGGAGCACGATCGCCGCCGCGGCGTGTATGACGCCGCGCGGTTTTTAGAGTATGTGAAAATCCCGCGCCATGCCCCGCACGTGCATCCCGAGTGGCAAAAACGCGACCCCCGCGCCTGGGAACACGTGGCCACCTTCGATCCCTCCGTCGCCGAAGCCTTGCTGCCGGGACTCCCCATCGATGAGCAAGCCCTCGTGCGCGACCACCTGCTCCACTTCCTCGCCACCGCCGCCAGTCCCGCCGACTACGCGCCGTATTTCGAGGCCCAATGGCTGCAAGCCGTCTTCGCCGAAGCGCGGCTCACCCGCGGCGTGGAGGATGCGCGCCAGGCCGAGCAACTCGCCTCCGCGCTCACGCCCGCGGCCTACGAGGCGTTGAAAAAACGAGTCGATCTCGATTTCGCGCCCGGCAATCCCACCCGTCTCCAACCCGCCGACGCGGTGGCGCTCGACGTGTGGGTGAAAAACATCGGCGAGGTCACGGTCAAGATTTTCGAACTCAACCCCGCCGCTTACTACGAACAAACGCCGCGCCCCATCGACACCGACATCGACCTCGACGGCCTCGTGCCGGCCCTCGAACGCCGCCTCGACACCGCCGCCGCGCCCTTGTTGCGCAAGAAGCACTCGCTCGCGCTGCCCGAACTAGGCGCCAAGCGTGGCGTCTGGGTGGTGGAGTTGATCGGCAACGGCCGCAGTTCCCGTGCGCTCCTGCGCAAAGGCGGCCTCACCCACCTCGCACGCTCCAGCGCGGCGGGCACGGCCATCACGGTGCTCGACGAAACCCACGCCCCGGTGAAAGGCTCCTACGCCACCTTCGCCGGCCGGCGGTTCGACGTCAACGAACACGGCGAAATCCTCCTGCCGCTCACCGCCCAGCCGGGACCGCAACCGGTCATTCTGCACGACAGCGCCGGCTTCGCGGCCTTGGAGCACGTCAGCTTGCACGGCGAGGCGTATGCGTTTGACGCCGCCTTCCACGTCGAACGCGAAGCCTTGCTCACCGGCGCGCAAGCCACGCTCGCGTTGCGCCCGCGCCTCACCCTCAATGACGAGCCGGTGGCGATTTCCCTGCTGGAAAAACCGCGCCTCACCCTCACCAGCACCGACCTCCACGGGATCGCCACCACCGTGGCGGTGGCGGACCTCAAACTCGCCGACCAGCGCGAATTCCTCCATTCCTTCAAAGTGCCCGCGCGCCTCGCTACGCTCCACGTCACGCTGGAGGGCGAGATTAAATCGCTCACCCAGGGGCAGCCGGTGCCGCTCCAGGTGGAGCACATGTTTTTTCTCAACGGGATCGAAGATCGTCCGGTCGTGGAAGACTTGCACCTCGTGCCTTCGGCGGAGGGCTGGTGGATCGAGCAACGCGGCAAGAACGGCGAGCTCAAACCCGAGCGCGCGCTCAACGTTGCGTTCCAGCACAGGGATTATCAACTTCCGGTCGAGGTCACATTGAAAACGAACGCTGACGGTCGGTTGCCGTTGGGAGCGTTGCCGGGCATCGAGTCCCTCACCGTTTCCACCGCCGCCGGGCTTTCCCGCACGTGGACGCTGCCTCGCGAGCGCGTGACCGGCAGTGACACTTTGCATCTGGCGGCGGGTGAGTTGCTGCGGGTGGCGACCTTCACGCCGTTGGCGGAGATTTCCTTGCTGGAGACGCGCGGCGGCGGTGAAGACCCGACTTATGTCAAAGACTGGTCGGCGCAACTCACCGGTGGCGACGGCTTTGTCGAAGCCCGCGACCTGCCCGCCGGCGATTACGAATTGCACCTCAAGCCCGAGGATCGCGTCCTCACCGTGCGCGTCACCAAGGGCCAACGCGTGAGGAATTTCCTCGTCTCGCCCTCGCGGCTGCTGGAGCTGCGGCCGGCGCGCGCGTTGCAGGTTCGTCCGGTGACCGGTGAAGGCGGCGGCATCCACGCTTTTCAGGTGGTGAATGCCGGACCGCAGACGCGCGTCCACGTCGCCTTCACCCGCTATCTGCCGGGCTTTGCGCTCGATGAGCAATTGGGCGAACTCGCGATCCCCGCGCCGCTGACGGGCGTGCCCGGCGTGTCCGAAAGCCAGTATGTCTCCGGCCGCCAGTTGGGTGACGAGTATCGCTACATTCTAGAGCGCCAGACGGCTACGGTCTTTCCCGGCGTCAACCTGCCGCGTCCGGGGCTGCTGCTCAATCCGTGGGCCGTGCGCGACACCACCACCGGCAAGCAGGAAGCCAAGGAGGGGGAGAAATTCCTGCGGTTGAATGAACCGCGCGTGGGCAGCGCGCTGCGACGGGCGACGGCCTCGCCAAAGAAGCCCGCGCCTCCTATTTCCGCCGAAATCGCAGACCCATTTGGGGGAGTAGCACCGCTCCAACCTTCCGACACCGCGCTTGATTTCCTCACCGCGCCGGCCCCGGTGTGGTTCAACTTGGTGCCGGATGAAAACGGCGTGGTCTCGCTCCCCGCGGCCGCGCTGGCCGCCGCCGCTCAAGCCGGCGCGACGCGCCTCAACGTGCTGGCGTTGGATGCCGAAACGGCGGTCTTCCGCACCTTCGACGCGCCGGTGAAGCCGATCCCGACGCGCGATCTGCGGCTCGCCGAGGGGCTGGACCCGCAACACCATTTCGCGCAGCAGGATGAAGTGGTCGTGGTGGCCAAGGACCAAACCCACACCATCCCCAACGCCCTCGCCACCAAGTTCGAGGCCTACGATCATCTCGGCCGGGTATATGCCTTGTTCCGCACCTTGTCCGGGAATGACACGCTCGCCGAGTTCGCCTTCCTGCTCGACTGGCCGACCTTCGACGAGGCGAAGAAACGCGAGTTGTATTCCCAATACGCCTCGCACGAGTTGTCATTCTTCCTCGCCGAGAAAGACTCCGCGTTCTTCAAAAAAGTCGTCCAGCCCTATCTGGCGAACAAGAAGGACAAGACCTTCCTCGACGACTACCTGCTGGAGGCGGATCTCACGCGCTATCTCGACTCGTGGCGCTACCATCGGCTCAATACCGTCGAGCGCCTCCTGCTGGCCCGCCGCTTGCCGGAGCAACGCGCGGCGGAAACCCGCGCCCTGAACGACGCCGTCGCCTTGATCCCCGTCAATCGCGAGGAAGACCGCCGGCGGTTGGAAACCGCGCTGTTGGGGCGGGCGCTGCAAGCGGGCGAAGGCGCGTCGGATTCGCTTGAGAAAGCGAGGGAAGATTTGTCGCTGAAAGCCGATGAGGCCAACATCAGAGCCCGGTCTGAGTTGCAGAAATTCGAACGTGCTGTGCCCGCAGCAGCGCCGGCTGAGGCTCTGGACGCGCTCCCGGTCCCTGCGGCGGCTCAGCCATTGCAGGCAGCAGGGCGTGTGGCTGATGCTCCGTCTGAGTATGATGACGAAAGTTTAGGCTGGGCGGCCATCGATAGAGACGCCCTCCTGCGCCAACAACAAGCCACCGCCGCCTTCTACCGCAAACTCGGCGTCACCAAGGAATGGGCGGAGAACAATTACTGGAAGCTGCCGCCGGCCGCGCAGAACGCCGACCTCATCACGCCCAACCGGTTCTGGCAGGACTTCGCGGCGTGGGATGGCGTGTCGCCGTTTCTCTCCACGCA
>CAZQUC010000293.1:0-1680 GCA_964596095.1 uncultured Enterobacteriaceae bacterium | reverse complement strand
TCCTCCACGCAAAAGCTCGACGTGCTCTTCCAGATCCCGCGCGGCGCCGTGCCCGCGGCCGGCGCGAAGGCCACCACCAATCAGGCGCTGCGCCTGGAGCCGTTCCACACCCACACCTTCGAGGTCGCGTTTTATTTCCCGACGGCGGGCGTGTTCCCGCAATTCCCGGTGCATGTCGCGCGCGCCGGCCGCATCGCCGCCTTTGCCGAGGCGCGGGAGTTCGCGGTCACCGACCGGCTCGCCGCGCCCGACACCGCCTCGTGGGCGCATGTCTCGCAATCCGGCAGCGAGCAAGACGTGCTCGCCTTCCTCGACACCGCCAACGTGCGGGAACTGGACCTGACAAAGCTCGCGTGGCGCTTGAAGGACAACGCCGACTTTTTCCGCGCCTTGTTGGAGAAACTGACCACGCGCCGCGTCTATGTGCCGGTGCTCTGGCGCTACGCCGCCTGGCACAACGACGCGAAGGCGTTGGGCGATTTCCTCCGCCACGAAGGCACGCTCCTCGCCGAAGCCGGCCCGTGGTTGCGCTCGCGCCTCGCGGACATCGATCCCGTCGAGCGCGGCCTCTACGAGCACCTCGAATACTCGCCGCTCGTCAACGCGCGCGCCCATCGCCTCGGCGCGGAGCGGACGATCCTCAACGACCAGTTCCGAGAGCAATACCGAAAATTCCTCGCCGTGCTCGCGCACAAGCCCGCGCTGGATGCGGCCGACCGGTTGGCTCTCACCGGTTACCTCTTGTTGCAGGACCGCATCGAGGAAGCGCTCGCGGTCTTCGCCGAGGTGAAGAAAGCCGACGTCGCCACCGCACTCCAATACGACTACACCGCCGCTTGGCTCGCTCTCGCGCAAGGCGACACCCGCGCCGCCCGCACCTTGGCCGAAGCGCGGGCCACCGAACCGGTCAATCGCTGGCGCGAGAAATTCGCCGCGCTCTTCGCGCAGGTCGATGAGATCGAAGGCCGCGGCCCCGCCGTCACCGATCCCGAGAACCGCGAGCAAACGCAGGAGTCGCTCGCCGCCACGCTGCCCGGCTTCGAGTTCACGCTCGAGAACGGCCAGGTCAAACTGGAGACGCGCCATCTCGACGCGGTGACGCTGAACTATTACCTGATGGACCTCGAGTTCTTGTTCAGCACCAATCCCTTCGTCGGTCAGGACAGCCGGCGTTTCGCGCAGATCGTGCCCAACCGCTCGGAAACCGTGAAGCTGCCCGGCACGCCCGTCGCCGCTCACGCGACGCCGCTGCCGCGCGATTTCCAGAATCGCAACGTTTTGGTCGAAGTCGTCGCCGGCGGCCAGCGCAAGGCGCAGGCGGTGTATGCGAACGAACTCGCCGTCACGCTTAGCGAAAACTACGGCCAGCTCCAGGTCCGCCACGCCGCCGACCAGCGCCCGCTCGGCAAGGTCTATGTGAAAGTCTATGCCTTACAGAACGGCCGCCCGGTCTTCTACAAAGACGGCTACACCGACCTCCGCGGCAAATTCGACTACGCCAGCCTCAGCACCGACGACCTCGGCGGCATCACGCGGTTCGCGTTGCTCGTGTTGAGTCCGGAACACGGCGCCGTGGTGAAGGAAGCGGGGGTGCCGAGGCAGTAGAAGTTTTCAGTTTTCAGCCCGCATCACGGCCGTCAGACCACGGTGGCCATCGGCGTGCCGACGCGGGCGTAAAGC
>CAZQUC010000292.1:1665-5665 GCA_964596095.1 uncultured Enterobacteriaceae bacterium | reverse complement strand
TCAACCGCGCGCTGGAGGCCCACGCCCCCGGCTCCCTTTTCAAAGTGCCCAGCGCGCTCGCCATCGCGGTCGCGGGCCAAGCGGATGGCGAAGTCACCTGCACCAGCACGTTTCCGATCAACAACCGCTTTTTCCGTTGCTGGAAAAAGGGCGGGCATGGCCAAATGAATTTTCCCAGTGCGTTGACGCAGTCCTGCAATTGCTGGTTTTACGCAAAAGGACTGGCCGTGGGCATTGACCGCCTTTCGCCGTTTTTCACCGCTCTCCGCTTCGGGCAGAAAACCGGGATCGAATTGGCCGAGGAAGAGGCCGGCGGCTCGGTGGCGGAGCGGAGAGGTTTTGAAAAACGCTACAACCGAAATTGGCAGGAGGGCGACACGGCCAATGCTGTCATCGGCCAAGGCATTACCGCCGCCACGCCACTGCAAATGGCCGCTTTCTATGCCGCGGTCGGCAATGGCGGCGTGCTGTGGCAGCCACGCTTGGTGGCCCGGGTGGTTTCCACCACCGACCTCGACGCCAACCGCGAAACGATCACGGTCAAAGCGGCGGCTCTCACGGCGGCGGGCGTCTCCCCGGATACATTGCAACAGGTCCGGCAGGCGCTCCGGGATACCGTCTGGAGCGAGGCCGGCACGGCGCGAGCGGCCCAAAGCAACCGCATCACCATCGCGGGCAAAACCGGCACGGCGCAAGGCTTCCGGCGAACCACGTCGGATTCAGATCCCGATATTCCAGAGAACAAAGCCTGGTTCGCCGGCTTCGCCCCCTTCGACTCCCCGCGCTACGCCTTCTGCCTCATGGCGGAAAACGGCGTGAGCGGCGGCTCGACCTTGGCGCCGGTGGCGCGCGTGCTCATGGAGCGCTTGGTCGATCTGGAAAACCTCACCCCGCTCACGCCGGCCAAAGGGCATTTCGACAGAGTCCCAAAGGAATGACCAATGATAAAGGACAAAGGGCCAAAAAATGACCAGGGGCCAAGGCTCCAAAGGTCAAATGCGGGGTTCAGGTTTTTCGGAAAATGGCGCAGAAGATGAGGTGGAGTTCTTTGGCTTCCTGCCAAAGGGGCCGCGCTTCTTCTCTCAATGATTCTTCGGCGGTGGCGACCATGCGCAGCCAGAATTTGCATTCCTTCGCCTCTTTACGGCAGATGCCGATCTTGTTCTTGAAATCCTTTTTCGAAACAGCGTCATCGGCTTCGCAGTAATTGGCGCCCATGCTGGTGCCCGCCCCCACCAACTGGCCGATCAGGCGGTCATTGGCTGGATGACGTGGAATCCGCTTGGCGAATCGAATCACCGCTTCTCCAAAAACCGCTGTGCGCTCCAACAAATCGTAGTTCCTGGTCACAACCTCCCCTTGATGGCCTTCACCCACCAACTCATCCCCGGCCTTTTGTTGTTGGTCATTGGTCATTGGCTATGTGTCACTGGTCATTGGCGAACATGGCGCGGGTTCTGGATCTTTGTTATTGGCTCTTCTTTGGACCTTTGTCCTTTATCATTGATCATTTCTTCACCCTCTCGTCACCGTTTCATGCAGATTGAGAATCACCCGCGCCACGCTGGTCCAGGCGGCGAGTTCGACCACATCCACCTCGGCGGGCAGCGGATGGAGGCCGACTTTTAACAAGGCTTCAGCGGCGGTGCGGTCGGCGGTGTAGTCCACGGTGTGTTTGATGACGAGTTCGCGCATGGCGGCGATTTCCTGCTCGTCCGGCGGGCGCAACAACGCCTGTTGCCAGGCCCAGTGGAGGCGGTCGTCGGTGGTCGTGCCGCCTTCGGACACGATGCGGGCGGCGAAAGCGCGGGCCGCTTCGACATAGGTGGGGTCGTTGAGCAGCACGAGCGCCTGCTGCGGGATGTTGGAGCGGGCGCGGTCGGCGGCGCATTCCTCGCGGGTGGGGGCGTCGAAGGCCAGCATCGCGGGATGCGCGTAGCTGCGCTGCCACCACGTGTAGAGGCCGCGGCGGTATTGGCCGGAGCCGGTGTCGGCCTCATACACGCGCGGGGGAAAATTCAGGTTTTCCCAATACCCGTCGGGTTGATATGGCTTCACGCTGGGGCCGCCGAGGGTGGGCACGAGCAGGCCAGCGAGGGACAAAGCCTGGTCGCGCACCAATTCGGCCTCCACGCGCCAGCGGCTTTGCCGGGCCAGCTCGCGATTGTCGGGATCGCGCGTCCGCAACGCCGACGGGGCGGTGGAGACCTGGCGATAGACGCGGCTGCTCACCATCAGCCGCACCATGTGCTTCACGTCCCAGCCGCTGTCCATGAACTCGCAGGCCAGCCAGTCGAGCAGTTCGGGATGAGCCGGCGGCTCGCCTTGCAGGCCGAAATCATCGAGCACTTTGGAAATCCCGATGCCGAAAAAGTGTTTCCAGAGCCGGTTCATCACCACGCGCGCGGTCAGCGGATTGTCCCGCGAGACCAGCCACTCGGCGAGGTCGAGACGCGTGAGGCCGCGGTCCGTCGTCACGGGATAATCGGCGGCCAGATACGCCGGCAACGCGGGCGTCATGATCTCGCCGGTTTCGTTCATCCAATCGCCGCGCGGCAACAGGCGCACCGTGCGCGGTTTGGCGGAAGACACGGAAACCAGGCAGTGCGGCAGGCTCGCTTCGTAATCGGCCAGCGCCTGTTGGGCCTGCTTCAACGCGGCCTGCGCGTCGGCGGATTCCGGAGCGGCGGCGTGCTCGCCTTGCCGCTGCGTGAGGGCGGCCTGGAGTTTCGCCAGTTCAGCCGCTTGCGTTTCGTTCGTCAGGGGCATTCCGGCTTCGCGCTTGCCAATGATCGGCTCCTCGATGTCGGCGAAAAACGCGCCGAGAGCGTAAAAGTCGCGCTGGGTCGAAGGATCGAATTTGTGATCGTGACACTGCGCGCAGCCGATGGTTTGCCCGAGCCACACCGCGCTGACGGCGCGCACCCGATCGGTCAACATGCGCGCTTCATAGTCCTTGGCCTGGGCGCCGCCCTCCTCGGTGGAGAGCAGCAGGCGGTTGAAGGCGGAGGCGACTTTGGTTTCCCGGGTGGGTTCCGGCAGGAGGTCGCCGGCCAATTGCTCGCGGGTGAAGCGATCGAAGGGTTTGTTGCGGTTGAAGGCGTCGATGACGTAATCGCGATACGGCCAGATGTTGCGCGGATTGTCCGAATGATAGCCGATGGTATCGGCAAAGCGCGCCACATCCAGCCACCCGATGGCCATGCGCTCGCCGTAGTGAGGCGAGACGAGCAGCCTCTCGACCAAGCCGGTGTAGGCGTCCGGCGCGGGGTTCGCCGCAAAGGCCGCGACCGTCGCGGGCGTGGGCGGCAGCCCGACCAGATCGGAATGCAGCCGGCGCGCCAGCGTGCGGCGGTCCGCCTCGGGCGATGGCGTCAGGCCGATCTCCGCCAGCCGGCGGCCGATCAGGTAATCGATGGCGTTTTCCCCCGCCGGAGTTTCGGGCTTCACGGGGCGCTCGTAGGCCCAATGCTTTTGATAGACCGCGCCCTCGGCCACCCAGCGCTGGAGCAACGCCTTTTGCTCCGGAGCCAGCGTCTTGTGCGACTCCGGCGGCGGCATGATCTCATCCTCGTCGGTGGTGAAGAGGCGGGCGATGAGTTCGCTTTCCTCGGGCCGGCCGGGCACGAAAGCCTCGCGCTCCAGGGCCTCCTCGCGCACGTCGAGCCGCAGCTTGGCCTTGCGGTGGCTGGCATCCGGCCCGTGACAATGGAAGCAATTGTCGGAAAGGATGGGCAGAATATCGCGATTGAAGCGGATCGGCTTCGACAGTGCCTCGGCCGCGCCGGCCACGGAGCCGACCAGTCCGCCGGCGAGACATCCGATCACAAAGAGCGCGGAGCGATTGATGCGGGGTGACATCACAACGTGGCACCATAGCCGGCGGCACAAGGGGAGGCAACCGCCCGAGCCACGATTTCGATCAATGGTCATTGCCTCTCCTTGGGTTAAGGGGGCGGAAACCTCGCCTCATGGATCACCCTATGATCCGCGTGTAGGC
>CAZQUC010000292.1:0-1565 GCA_964596095.1 uncultured Enterobacteriaceae bacterium | reverse complement strand
AGGCGGGAATGGTTGCCTTCGATATTGGCGTGGCTGTCCCATTGGCTGCCCGCGCCGCTGTAGAGTTGGACGAAGCGCACGCCGTGCTCGACCAGCCGCCGCGCCAGCAGGCAATTGCGTCCGAAGACGGCGGTCTCTTTGTGATTCAGGCCATACATCTCGCGCGTGGCTTCGCTCTCGCGGCTGAGGTCCACGGCTTGCGGGGCTTCACCCTGCATTTGAAAGGCCAGCTCGTAACTGCGGATGCGGGCTTCGAGGTCGGTGTTGTCGGCGCGCGGCGCGGCATGAAGCTGATTGAGGTCCGCAAGCAGGTCGAGTTTGTCGCTCTGGCGGCGCGGAGTGACGCTTTTCGGCGTTTCCAGATTTTCCACCGGCACGCCTTCGGGGCTGAATTCCACGCCCTGATACCCGGCGGGCATGAACCCCGCGCCCCAATTGCGCACGCCGTTGACGACGGTGCGCTGGCTGTCCTTGATGACGACAAAGGCGGGCAGGTTTTGGTTCAGGGTGCCGAGGCCGTAGGAAACCCACGCCCCGAGCGACGGCCGGCCGCCGGTGATGGCGCCGGTATTCATCTGGCAGACGCCGCCGGCGTGGTTGATGCCATTGGACCAGCAGGACTTGATGACCGCGAGGTCGTCCGCGTGTTCCGCCACGTGCGGGAACCAATCCGACACCCACAGCCCGCTCTGGCCGTATTGTTTCCATTGCCGCGGCGAGCCGAGCAGCGGCGTGTTGTCCTCGCCCATCGCCATGATCGGCGCCTTGTAACTCGGCGGCAACGGCTGGCCGTGGAGTTCGTTGAGCAGCGGCTTGCGCTCGAAGGTATCGAGATGACTCGGGCCGCCTTCCATGAAGAGGAAAATCACGCTCTTGGCCCGGCCGAGGCGGTGCGGGATTTTCGCCGCCACAGGATTCGGCGGACCGGCGGCGAAGAGCGAGCGTCCCGTCAGCGAAGCCAGCGCCAGCGCGCCGAAGCCGCACCCCGCCTGGCGCAGGAAGTCACGGCGGGAACGGGGCTGGATGATGTTGTGGCAAGGCATGGCGGCGGAATTCGTTGCGTTATTCTATTTCGAATGCGGAAATACTATCGGCTATTTTCGCCGCGCGGCCCGTTTCGTGTTCAAATAAAAAGATAGTCTCGGCAAAGAAAGCCGGATCGGCTGTGGAGGGGAGTATCAACAATATGTCGCCAGAACCATTGTCGCCTATGGCAATGGCATCATCAGGAAAGCCGCTCCAGTCACGGGCGGATTGGGTTTCGGTGATGATATGATTGCATGTTCTGCTTAGCCTTTTGCGATCCGATGTATCCTTTATGGGATGAAGTCGCCACTGATCTTCATCTATGAATGCGGTTCCGCCATTATTAGCCATCATCACGGATCGGTAAATTGGAGGCAAACGTCGTCCAAGCTCCGTTTCTGTTTTGGCAATTTGATCTTCTGAGAGTGGGAATGCCATGATTTCTTTCGCAAAATTCAGTGCAGGTAAAAGAACTCGTTGCTGTTGAGCAGGACGTGGCTGAGGTCGGTCAGCGCCTCCGTCCACGCGGCGGCGCCTTC
>CAZQUC010000291.1:0-5716 GCA_964596095.1 uncultured Enterobacteriaceae bacterium | reverse complement strand
ACTCACACGGGACGCGCTCTCCGCGGTGGGCCGGAAGCCCCCGCTACGCGTCACTCACTTCTTCTTCTCGTCTTTTTTGTCGTGATCGTGGTCATGGTCGTGGTCATGATCGTGGCCGTGATCGCAGGTGCAGGCGTATTCCGCGTGGTCACAGGTGGGGCAATCGCTGAGATTGAGCGTGAATCTCTCGGTGACGACTTTGGCTCCGGCTTTGGCGCGAAGTTGCACGACGGTGGGATGGTTGTTGCCTTCGGGAATGACGGCGTCGGAGACGAGCTTGTCGCCGTCTTTCTTGAAGGTGAGCTTGGTCGGCTTGCGGCGGTCGCCGAGGGTGACGGTCACGACTTGCTCGGCGGGGGTGACGACCTTGTTGTCGTCATCGACGAAACGAATTTCGACTTTCCGCTCCTTGGTGACGAGGAATTCCGCGTGCGGCTCCACGGCCGTGATGAGGCGGCCGCCATTGGGGCCGGCTTGTTTTTCGGCGTGATCGTGGTCGTGTTTATCCTCGGCGGCGGCGGTGAAGGTGAGGCCGAGGGCGAGGAGGGCGGTGGTGAGCAATGTTTTCATGGATGGATGTTTTTATTGGGTTCGGGTTGGTGGTTGGGGTTGGTTCCGGTGTGGGAATTGGATGGTCCCGCGCCGGAAAAATTCAGGTCAATGCGCGGCGGGGGCGTGGAGGCGGAGCGCCTGCTCCGCGGCGCGGCGGCCGAAGAGGCGGAACACGGCGGGCGTGACGGCGAAGTCGAGCAGCGTGCTGGTGACCAAGCCGCCGACGATGCAGACGGCCACGGGGTGAAGGATTTCCTTGCCCGGCTGGCCGGCGGCGAGCACGAGCGGGATGAGAGCGATGCCGGCGGAGAGCGCCGTCATGGTCACGGGGACCAGCCGCTCCAGCGTGCCGCGTTCGATCATCGCCTCGCTGAAGGTTTCCCCCTCGTGCTTCATCAAGTGCAGGTAGTGGGAGATCATCATGATGCCGTTGCGTGCGGCGACGCCGCCGACGGCGATGAACCCGACGAGCGTGGCGATGCTGATATTGTCGATGAGCCGCCACGTCAGCGCGAGGCTGCCCATGAGCGCCAGCGGCAGGTTGAGCAGGACTTGCAGCGAGAGGGTCAGGCTGCGGAAGTAATTCCACAGCAGCACGACGATGACCGCCAGCACGAGGCCGAACAACACGGCGATGCGCCGCGCGGCCGCCTGCTCGGCCTGGAATTCGCCTTCGTAGCTGATGAAATATCCCTGTGGCAATTTCATCTCGGCCTCGATTTTTTCGCGCAACTGCCGGACGAGTTCGCCCGCGTCACGTTGCGTGGGCTTGATGGACACGATGAACCGACGCTGGGTGTTCTCGCGCGAAATGGCGTTGGGGCCTTTGGCCGGGCGGAGATCGGCGACTTGGCGCAGCGAAACCCGGCGACCGCTTTTGGTTTCAATGGGCAGGTCCAGCAGGCGGATCGGATCGTCCCGCCACGCCGCGGGCAGGCGCACCGCGAGGTCGAGCGAGCGCCAGTCGTCGCGCAGCAACGCCACCGATTCGCCGCCCAGCAACGACGACAATGCGGCGTTCAATTCACCCGGCGTCACTCCATGCGCGAGCGCGCGGTCGCGGTCGATCTCGATGCGCAATTGCGGAATGGAAGCCTGCATGTCGAGCTTGGCGTCCTCCAGGCCAGGCACGGTCCGTGCGAGGTCCTGCACCTGTTTTCCCAACGTGCTCAAGGTCTCGAGACGGGGACCGAAAATTTTGATAGCGACGGGCGCGGTCACCCCACTGAGCAAATGCGCGATGCGATGCGCCAATGGACCCGAGATGGCGGTGAACGTGCCGGGCACAGTTTTGACGCGTTGTCCGATGTCGGCCAGCACGTCGGCGCGCGACCGTCCATCTTCGCTGGTTTTGAAATCGACATCGAATTCTACATTAGACACGGGCATGACGTGGTCGCTACGCTCCGCGCGGCCGATGCGGCGGCCGATGTGGTTCACCTCGGGCACGAGCCGAAGCTGCCGCTCGATGGCGGCGGAGATGCCTTGCATTTCCTCCAGCGACGTGCCGGGCGAGGAGGTCGTGGTGACGATGACGGTTTCCTCATGGAAGGCGGGAAGGAAGTCCTTGCTCATCGTCGGATACAAAGCGAGCGCGCCGGCCAGCAGCAGCGCCGTCGCCGCCAGCACCAGCATCGGTCGACGCAGGCTGAGCCGCAGCAACGTGTGCTTCAGCAGGCTTTTCATCCCCCGCACCAGCCGGCCGTCAGGGTGCGCCGCCGTGCCGGCGGAAGACGAATGCGGCTGGGGCCGGAAGCCGAGCAGCAGAGAGCACAAGACAGGGATGGCCGTCAACGAGACGACGAAGGAGGCGGTCATGCTGATGATGGTCGCGATGGCGATGGGGCCGAAGAGCCGCCCCTCCACACCGGTCAGGCCCAGCAGCGGCACGAAGACGAGGATAATCAACACCGTGGCGTAGAGGATGGAATTGCGGACTTCGCTCGACGCGGCGGCGATGACCTGGAGCTTCGGTCGCGGCGCGGCCAGCAAGGCGTTTTCTTTGAGCCGGCGGAAGACGTTCTCGACATCGACGATGGCGTCATCCACCACCATGCCGATGGCGACGGCGAGGCCGCCGAGAGTCATGCTGTTCACGCTCAGGCCCATCCACTTGAAGACGAGGAGCGTGATCGCGAAGCTCAGCGGCATGGCCATGAGGGTGATGGCGGTGGTGCGCAAGTTGAGTAGGAAGAGAAAGAGCACGAGCGTGACCATGAGCGCGCCGTCGCGGATGGCCTCGGTGAGGTTGCCGATGGCATGCTCGATGAAGTCGCCCTGCCGGAAAAGCACGATGGTTTCCACGCCCGGCGGCAAGGCGGGTTGGAGTTCTGCCAACGCGGCTTCGATGCGCTTGGTCAGATCGAGGGTATCGAAGCCGGGTGCTTTGGTCACGCTCAAGATGACGCCGGGCGTGCCATTGACGGCCGCGTCACCGCGCATCGGCTCCACATCCCAGACGACCTGCGCCACGTCGCCGAGGCTTACGGGCTGGTCATTGACGACTTTGACGACGGTCTTCGCGATGTCCTCCAACTGCACCGTCATCGCGAGATGGCGCACCATGATTTCCTGCGATCCACTGGCGAGAAAGCCGCCGGTGGTATTGCTCGCGGCCTGGCGCGCGGCAGCGGTCAATTCCTCCAGCGTCACGCCGTGGGCCTGCATTTTCCACGGGTCCGGCTGAATCTGCGCCTGCTGCACGCCGCCGCCCATGTTGAGGATTTCGGCGACACCCGCGAGGCTCTGCAGCCGCCGCCGGATGGTCCAATCGGCCAGCGAACGCACCTCGCGCGGCGGCAGCCAGCCCTCCTCGCCCTCCGTGAGCGTCGAACGCACGCCGACGAGCAGGATTTCTCCCATCAGCGAGGCCACCGGCGTGAGGGTGGGCTGCACGCCCTCGGGCAGCGCGCCGCGCGCGCCTTGCAACCGCTCCTGCACGAACTGCCGCGCTTGGTAAATATCCGTGCCCCAGTCGAATTCCGCGAAGACCAACGACAGCGCGATGTCCGACGTGGAACGCAACCGGTTCAGCCGCGCGATCCCCATGAGCGCGGTTTCCAGCGGTTGCGTCACCAGCGTTTCGACCTCCTCGGGCGCGAGACCGGGCGCTTCGGTCAGAATGGTGACGGTCGGTTTGGTGAGATCGGGCAACACCTCGACGGGCAGCTCTCGCGCCGTGCGCGCGCCCAGCACAAGCAACAGCACCGCCACGGCGAGGACCACTGCTCGATGGGTCAATGACCAATGGATGAGACGGTTCAGCATGGGGTGTTGAGGGTGAGGCCGCGATGTGCGATGGTGGTTGTCGTGAGCCAACTTCTTATCCGCAACGTGCCCGACGCTTGGGTGGAACGCCTGCAACGCCGCGCCGTGGAACACGGGGTTTCGGTAGAGGTAGAGCATCTCCACATCCTCGCCGAAGCTCTCAGCGAGGGGACGCGGGCAACTCTACCCGGCTTCAAGGAGCATCTGGAAGCCATGCCGGAAGTGGGAGAGGATTGGATGTTTGATACAAACGATCCGCGCCACCGTATTCCAGCATCGGAGATGACGGATTTTATCGCCCATCTGCTGTCGCCTGAAGGGAAGATGGACGAAGATTTGCTCTTGCCACCCGAGCAGAATTTGCGGAGTTCCTTCGACGATGAGGCATCAGGCGCTATGGCCTGACCATGGCCGATTATGTCACCATGGACTTGATGGAAGGATGGCGGCCTCATGGCGCGGGTTCCTCCTTTTCATGAGCGGGGGCGACTGTCGGCGCGGGTCGCAACGATTGCAGCACCAGGAGGAGCAGCAACACGGCGGTGGAGAGCTTCCAGAACCATCCGCCGCCACCGCCGGCCTCGTGCGCATGGGCTTCGGCGCTTTGAGCCTGGGCGGCTTTTTGCTCGGCGGTTATTTCGGAGCCGTCTTCGTTGTGCTCATGGCCGTGGGCGGCGTCGAGCGCTTCTTTCAGGCTCATCGTGCCTCCGCCGGCGAAGTTCAGTGAATACGCGCCGTTGACGACTACTTCATCGGCTGGCAACAGGCCGCTGAGGATTTCCGCGTGGCGGTCATTGACGCGACCCACCACCACCGGGGTCTTCACGAAGGCGTGGGGAATATCGAAATCCTTCACATAGACATAGCGGTTGATGGCGTCGCCCTGCAACGCGGCCTTCGGCACCACGGTCACGCTTTCGTGTTTCGCCAGCACGATGCTGAACTCCGCTCTCATGCCGGGGCGCAGGCGGTGCTCTTCATTCGGCACATGGAAGGCGGCTTCGATGGTGCCGCTGTCGGAGTCCGCGTAAGCGCCGAGATGCGCGAGTTTGGCCTCGAAGACCTCCTCCGTCACGCCCGGCACGCGGATGTAAGCGGTTTGCTCCTTGGCCAGCCGGCCCGCCAACGCCTGCGGCACTTGCGCCGCGGCTTCGACGGTGTCGAGGTCGATGATCTCGATCAATTCCTGCTCCGGCGTCACGGGTTGGCCGAGGGCGATGTTGACTTTGGAAATGATCCCGGCCCGCGGCGCCTCGAGCTTGATGATGGGCGGCGGATCGCCCGGCTGGCGGCTCTCCACCCACATCAACTCTTCGCCTTCCTCCACCGTCTGGTCGGGCAAGGCCAGCACCGAGTAAGCGCGCCCGGCGATGCGGCTGCTGACCACCGCTTTCTTGCCCGGCAGGACGTCGATCCTCCCCAAGGCGAAGACCGTTTCTTCAAAGTCGATCTCCTCCGCTTCGGTGGTTTCCAGGCGCAGGTTGGCCACGCCGGTTTCGTCCAGCACGATGGTGACGGCGGCGCGCTGGGGATCGATCTCGGCATGAACGAGAACCGATGACCACGCCAATCCGAGCGTGGCGAAGCCGCACCACCAGAAGGGGGAGCGGGCGTCCCGCCTGCCAGCCATCTTGTGACATTGGCTGCCAGTCAATGACCTGTTACCCGAGCCTCTGGCTCGGCCGGGAAGCCAGAGGCTCCCGTCACGGAACATTGGCCGGAGGCGCAATGCCACAGGCTTCCAGCCCGCACGCCCCATGGGCATTCTGTCCGCATCACGAGCGACCCGCAGGCAGGCGGGACGCCTGCGCCCCCTTTCGGACCGCGAAGCGCCACTGCTGAGCGCATCTTTGAAAATGAGAGACATCATGGTTAGGGCTTGGCGGGCGATGGTTTC
>CAZQUC010000290.1:0-5745 GCA_964596095.1 uncultured Enterobacteriaceae bacterium | reverse complement strand
GGCCGTAATCGACATACACTTCGGTGGCCGCGCCTCGCGCTTGGACCGTGCCCGCGACGGCCGCCGTCGTGTTGTCCACCAGCGCCGCTTCGCCCGTCACCGCCAGCGGCGACGGGAATTTCGTGGTGACGGTCGCGTCCGCGCCCCGCGTCGTGCCCAGGCTGTTGACCGCCACCACCCGATAATGATACGGCGTGCCCGGTTGCAGGCCGCTCAGCGTGATCGCCACGCCGGCCGCGGTTTCGCCGTTGCCGATGCCTTGCGCGGGCGTGGCGCTCCCGTAATCCGTGGTCAGACCGTATTCCACATGCACCAGCGTGCTGCCGCCGTGCGCGTTGACCTGGCCACGCACCGTCGCCGATTCCGCGCCCGACGCCGCCACCTCGCCGGTGGTGACCGTGGGCGCGGCGGTGGGCGCCGTGCGGCCGCCCGCGGTGGTGGTGGCGAGGAAGCCGACGATCTCCCCGCGCGTCGTGCCCGCCGTGTTGGTGGCGACGATCCGGTAATAATACGTCCAGCCCGCGTTCAGGCCGGTGAGCGCGGCGGTCACGTCCGACACCCCCGCCTCCGCAGGCAGCGGCTGCGCGGCGGTCGTGCCGCCGAGCCATTCCGTCGCGCCGTATTCAAAAAAGACCTGCGTGGCCAGGCCCCGAGGGTGGACGCCGCCGATCAACGTGGCCGTGGTGGGCGTCACGTTGGCCGGTCGCCCGGTCAGGGCTAGCGGCCCGCCCGCCGGGGTGCTGAAGGACGCCGTCGCGCCGGCCACCGGCCCCTCGCCGGTTTCCACCACCAGCCGGTAATAATAAACCGTGTTGGCCTGCAAGCCCGCCACCGGCAGCGACACCGCTGTGGCCACGCCCGCGCCCGTGGCCTGGGCCACCGTGCGCTGCCCCAAGGCCGGCGTCGGGCCGTATTCGAAATACGCCGCCGTCGAGCCCCTCAGGAAGACCGTCCCGTGCAACACCGCCGACGTGGCGGTGAGGGCCACCACGTCCTCCGTCGCCACCGCGGACTTCTCCAGCAGGACCGCCGGATACCCCTGCCACGTCGGAGAGGTGAAACCCACGCGGCCTTCGTAGTAATAGATTGTGAAATCGGGCGCGGTGTCGGTGAAGACATCGGAGCCGAAGGAAGCCGGGGCATTCCCCTCGAAGGTGACGCCGGTGAGAGCACCGCTGTTGCGGAACGCCTCATTGCCAATGGCGATGATACTGGCGGGAATCACCATCTGGCTCAGGCTCGCGCAGCCTTGGAACGCAGCAGCTTCGATCACCGTGACACTCCCGGGAATGGTCACGCTGGTCAGGGCTGTTTTGTTGCGAAACGCATTGCTCCCGATCGTCCTGACCGGCAGGCCTTCGATCATGCCGGGAATGGCCACGCCCGCGCCCGCTCCGGTGAAGCCGGTGATGGTGATGGCGACGCCGTCGCTGCTCCAGGTAAAGTCTCCCTCGCGGCTCATGGGCTGCGTCGAATACCCCTGCCACGTCGGCGAGGTGAACCCGGCGCTACCTTCGTAGTAGTAGATCGTGAAACCGGGGGCGGCCGTGGCAAAAGCATCGTCGCTGAATGAGGCGGGAGCATCGCCTTCAAAAGTGACGCTAACCAGGTGCGTCGTGCCTCCGAACGCCTCCCACCCGATGAAGGTGACACTGGCGGGGATGGTCACGCTGGTCAGGCTTTCGCAAAAAGCGAACGAAATCTGTCCGATAGAAGTGAGACCGGCTCCGAATGTCACGTTGGTCAGACTCGCGCAGCCATAGAACGCATCGGGGCCGATGGTGGTGACACTGTCAGGCAGGACCACGCTGACCAGGCTCGTGCAATTAATAAACGCCCCTCCCCCAATGGTGGTGACGCTGTTACCGATGGTTACACTCGTCAGACTCGTGCAGTCACGGAACACTTGGTCGCCCAAGGATGTGATACTGTCGGGAATGTTGATGCTGATCAAGTTGATGCAGTCACGGAACACTTGGTCGCTCAAGGATGTGATACTGTCGGGAATGTTGATGCTGATCAAGCTGGTGCAGTTTCGGAACGCCTCGTATTCAATGGAGGTAACGCTGTCGGGAATGCTGATGCTGGTCAGGTTGGTGCAATATTCAAAGGCCTTGTTTTCGATCGAGGTGACACTGCCGGGAATGGTCACACTGGCCAAGCCTGTGCATCCGGAGAACGCCTGCAATCTGATGACAGTGACGCCGCTGCCAATCGTCACACTGGTCAGGCCCGTGCAGCTGGCAAAGGTCGCATGCTCAATAGAGGCGACATTGGCCGGGATCACGATGCCGGCCAAGCTCTCGCATTGAAAAAACGCATATCCGCCGATGGTGGTGACACTGTCAGGAATGGTCACATTGGCCAGATCCACGCAACCATAGAATGCGTATCCATCAATGGTCGTGACGCTGTCGGGAATGATCACCCCGGCCAAGCTCGAGCAACCATAAAACGCTCCGAATCCGATGGAAAGGAGACCGTTGCCGAAGGTCACGCCGGTCAGGTTCGTGCAGCTCCAGAACGCATCCTGTCCAATCGTGGTGACGCTGTCGGGAATCGTCACACTGGTCAAACTCGTGCAACTGGAAAACGCTGACCTTCCAACGGATGTGACACTGCTGCCAATGGTCACATCGGCCAAACTCGTGCAGTCGGAGAATACCAGGACCCCAAGAGAAGTGACGCTGTCGGGAATCGTGACGTCGGTGAGTGCCGTGCAGCCAAAGAACGCCGCGGTTCCGATGGAGGTGACGCTATTGCCAATGGTCACGCTGCTCAGCCCTGTGCAGCCAAGGAACGCATTGCTTTCGATGGAGGTGACGCTGTCAGGGATCGTCATGTTGCTCAGGCTCGAGCAGCTATGGAACGCCTGGTCTCCGATGAAGGTGACGCTGTTCGGGATCGTCACGCCGGTCAGGTTGACGCAGCCATAGAACGCGGCTCCTGCGATGGAGGTGACGCTGTTGCCAATGGTTACGCTGCTCAGGCCCGTGCAGCTATCGAACACCCAGTCTCCGATGGAGGTGACGCTGTCGGGGATGATCATGCTGGTTAGGCCCGTGCAGCCACCGAACGCAGCGCCCCCGATGGAAGTGACGCTGTCGGGGATCGTCACGCTGGTGAGCGTGGTTTTGTCACGGAAAGCATAGTCTCCAATCACTCTCACCGGCAGGCTCTCAATGGTGCCCGGAATCATCACCGCCCCACCCGCTCCGGTGTAGCCGGTGATGGTGATGGCGGCGCCGTCGCTGGAATAGGTGAAATCGCCGAACGATTGCGCGGCCAGCGGGGAGAGCAGGGCGGCCCAGGCCAGCAGCACGTAGAGCCACAGGCGACGGCTCGTGGCGGGGGCGTCCCGCCCACCGACCCGCGCGTCGCGGGATTCGCCCGTCGCGCCGCACTCCTTCTTCAGCCCGGCGCTCTCTGCGCGAGACGGGCCAAGGGGACGCTCGCTCCTCGCGCGGCGGTCGGACTCCTGGGAAGCGAAGGCGGCCGGGAGACGGTCCTTGGACGGGGGGCATCCGTCCGGCAGCGGCGGTGGGCTGGAAGCCCCCGCCACGAGGGCGGGCGATAGGCAGTGGCGATGAATAAGAGTGTGCATGAAGTGAAGGAGAAGATGAAAGTTTTTGTAAAAATAGGGACATTTTAATAAAATACATGAATACAACAACCCAAAAGCGAGGAAACGAAATGAGTGATTCCCGTTGAAGGCTGGTGCTCTGTTTTTCTCCGGCCGTGACAAGAAAAATCGTTGTTCGGCGATTTTTCTTTCGCGCCCCCTCGACGGCGGGGCGCGTCAGGGGGAATGGCGGGGCCGGCCGTTGAGCTCGAGGGCAAGGCTCAGCGCCCCAGCACTTCGCAGAGGTAGCGCAGCTCCGCCTCGACATCCTCGGGGCGGGCGACGGTGGAGGCGATGACGCGGCGGAGGCAGCGGTGCCAATCCTGGCGGAGCCGGTAAAGCTCCTGGCGGAATCCCTCCGGGCTGAGCTCCAAGGTGGCGGCGAGTTCCTGGCGGCGCTGCGGATCCTCCTCGCCCATGAGGTAAGGTTTCAGGACGGCGTAACGGCGGGCTTTTTCGGGAGTGGCGAGCCACTTTTCTTCCAGGGCGGCGAAGGCGAGGGAGAACTGCCGCAAGGCCCAGGATTGATCGAAAAAGGTGTCGGCGGAGTCGTCGGGAGCGGGAAGGGAGCCGGCTTCGTCGATCGGCACGTGGGGGAGGCCGCCGCCGCGCTTCTGCCGACAGCGGTCGCGACGCCAACCGGCGAGGAAGTTCCGCAGCGCCTGGGAGAGATAGGCGCGGAGCCGGCCTTGGGCGGGATCGAAACACGCGGGGAGGCTGTGTCCAGGTTCGCCCCGACCGAGAAATTCGTCGTGAAAGAACTGCTGGCAAATATCCTCGGCATCTTCCACGGAAAGATCGGGCGCCTCGGCGCGGAGGCGGCGGAGGATGGGCGGGTGGTAACGGCGCGCCATGGCCTCCAGAACGTGGCGGCGGGCGCTTTCCTCCCCTCCCTGGAGTGTTTCGAGCCACACAGTGAGCGTGTCCGGCCAGAACGCGGACGATTCGTCCCGCGCGAGGGGGGCGGCGCTCGGGACGCGGGAGCGAGAGACTGAAGGACGATGTTTCACATAGGGTGATGCTCCGTCGGAGCCGGAATGTGACAAAAATTATGGCGGGAGGGCGCGGATTTTTTCGAGCCGGGCGGCCAGTTCCGCGCGCTGGGCCGCTGATTTGACCGCCGGGAGCTTCTTTTCCGCCTTTTCCAGATGCTTTTGGCGGAGCGGCGACCACTCGCGGAGCGGTCCCGGCCAGACGACGCCCTCGCGAAAGAGTTTTTCCGCCTCCCAGGCGCACTCCAACGCGTCCACATGGAGATCGGGCCGGTCGGAAAATTCTCCGCTCAGCACGGCAAACCGCCGGGTGCCCCTGAAAAAATGCTCGGCCGCCGCCGCGCGATCGCCCAAGCGCAGGCAGCATTCGCCGAGCGCGCGCATGGTGCGCCCGATTTCCAGACGCTCCGAGCGGAATTGCTCGCGGGCATCGGCATCCATTCTGGGATCGCGGAGGGCCTGCAGATGCCGCAGGGCGGTTTCCAGCACGGGGAGGGCGGCGGCGGGCGACGTTTCCCCGATGGAGAGGGCAATCTGGCGGCGAAGGACTTCGGCGTTGATGAAGAGATGCTGATCGAGGAAGGACACCCCGGCTTCGCCCAAGGCGCGGTAGCGCGCGAGCGCGTCGTCCAGCAAGGCCAGCGCGCGGTCCCGGCGCCCGAGGGCATGCATGGCAGCGGCGGCGATCATCCCGCCCTCCGCCCGCCCCAAGGCGGCCTCACTGCCCACGGCGGCGGCGGCGGCCGGCGCCGCCAACGCCGCCAGCGCGCTTTCCACCAAGGAGAGGCTTTCGTCCGCCTTCCCCGTTTCGGCCAATACCAACGCCAGTTCAAGCTTCACCATCTGGACGGCAGGACCGCTATCCGGGCGGGCGGCCTGCCGGAAGGCGGCTTCGGCGTCGGTCCGGCGCTCGAGCGCGTGGTGGCAGCGACCGGTTTCGAGTTGGATGAGGGTGGGCAGCTCGCCCGCGGCTTCCGGCGCCAGGCCGGGCAGATGCCCGCGGGCTTGGGCCAACTCGGCCAGCGCTTCGCGGTGCAGGCTCATTTCCCGCAAAGCCCGCCCCAGTCCGAGCCGGCACAACACCGCCTCCCGCCGCGCCTCCTGGTTGTTTTCGTTGTGGCGCAACCATGC
>CAZQUC010000289.1:0-5772 GCA_964596095.1 uncultured Enterobacteriaceae bacterium | reverse complement strand
GCGCGCCGAGCCACGTGGGACGCAGGTGGCGCAGGGTCGGCTGGCCCGAGGCTCCCACGCCCACCGGGGTGAGGAGATCCGCGTGGCGGTGGAAGGCTTCGACGAAGGAGATCACGGGCGCGGCTTTGGCTTCGTCGCCGACCTGGCGCAACTGCTCCGTGATGAGAGAAAGGTCGGACCCCTCGCCAGCCACCGGCAGGCCGTAGGCGCGTTTCATCATTTTCGCGCTGGTGGAGGTCGATTCGGTTTCCTCACTGGCTTCTTCGTGGCGGTCCGCCGCGTATCCCGGCTGGAAACGCCGCGTTTTGAAGGCCGAGGGGTTGGCGGAGAAAAGGGCGCGAGCGGCGACTTGTTGGAGGCACTGCCAAGGCTCGTCGCGGAGGGCTTCGAGGGCGAGGGTTTTCAGGGCGCGGGAATAGGCCTGGCGATCCGTTTTGTCTTGGTAAAGCCGCTGCCCGGCTTCGAAGCCGGGCCGGCCTTTGAAGCCGTTGCGGAGCAGGCGCTTCACCTCGCCGTCGTTGTGGAGGAAGGTGTCGAAATGCGCGCGGTGCTCTCGCACGAGCGGGGCGATTTCACGTTTCAATTCCGGATAGGCGCCGCTTTCCAGCCGGGTGAGGGGAAAGGTCGAGGTATAGAGCAGGCGCGCGCCTTGGGAACGCTCGCCGAGTGTGAAGGAGCCGTAGAGCACCACGGCGGCGGCGAGCCATTCTTTCCAGGTGAAAGAACGCCACGCGCCGGCGACGACCAGGCCGACGAGGAGACCGGGCCAGAAGAATTGTCCGGAAGGTTTGGTCATCACGCACAAGGCCAGCGGCGCCAGGCAATACCACCAGTCGCGCGGCCGGCCGCGGCCCTGCCGGTGGCGGGTGTGCCAGCAGACCCAGCCGGCCATCGCCCAGACGAGCATGGCGGAGAAAAACGCCTCGCCGAGCAGTTCGTGCTCATACCACAGGATGATCGGCAGGCCGGCATAGAGCAGCGTGACCGGCACAACCAGCCAGCGCCAGTGCGCGCAAGTCTGGCGCACGATATAAGCGAGCGGGAAGAGGGTCAGCAGCCCCAGTCCGTGTTGGAAGAGCAGCAGCCATTTCAACGGCACTCCCGGCAGCGTGGTGAGGAGAGCCAGCAGGTAGGGATACATGTATTCGCGTTTCTCGGGCATGAGCCATTTGCCCTCCTCGAACAACCGGTAGGCGAAGGCGTAATACGAGGCCGAGTCGCTGCCCCAATACGCGTATGGGGAGGCCGCGCACAGCAGCCCGCGCAGGACCAGACCGAAGAGGAGCGCGGGGCCGGCCCACCACAGGGCGTCGCGCCAAGCAGAGGCGGGGCGGGGGGATGTCATAGTGTGCGTTCGTGAATGAGGGGATCGTGCGGACCGAGCGAGGTGACGGCGGCGGTGAGGTCGATCCACGGCTGCAATTGCGCGCGTTGGAAGGTGCGGCTCATCACGACATAAATGGACGTTTGCGCGGGGCCGAGGCCGGCCGCCCGCACTTGGGACCACCCTTCCGCCGCGCGGGCCTCATCCCGCACCCGCAGCGAGCCGTCGGCCTGCCATGAGAGCACCCGCCGGTAAGTGAACGGCGCGGCGGTTTTGCCGGTGATGAGCAGTTTTTGCAGGAGCTTGCGGATAAGATCGGGGAAAAAGCGTCCCACGCTCAGCATCAGCCCACGCAGCACGAGGAGATTGAAGGTGGTCATCTGCTTTTGTTTGGCCCAGCCCAGCGACCCCTGAAGCGAAATCTCCTGCTCGCCCAAGGTGGTTTCGGCGTGGCCGACGAGATGCCCCACGGCGCTGCGGCGCCGGCCGCCGTCTTGCAGGATGAACGACCATTGGGTGTCGGCCGCCACGCAGACGCCGTCGCGGAACAAGCGGAACGAGCCGCCTTTGTTGAGCGCGAGATACAGTTCCGCGCCGTGGCGGCGGTCGATGAGGAGCCCGGCCTGGGGAAAATGCACGCGCCCCTCGCGACGCGGCGCGGGGCCGGGACGGTGGGCCTGGAAATGTTGCCAGGCCAGCAGGTAACTCCACGCATGGTGGCCGAGGATGTGGTCGTCGGCGTAGCAGGCGCCGAGTCCGGAGGCGAGACCTTCGAGGAATTTGTCATTGACGGCCAGCGCCTCGGGCCACGTCGCGCCCGCCAGTTCGAAGCCATGGGGGAAGAAGTTATACGTGTTGCGGCTCGTATATTCGCCCCCGAAGGAGCCGTCGGGGTGGATGAATTCCGCCGCGAAGCGCACGGCTTTTTCCAAGGCGGCATGCACGCGCGCGTCGGGACGCAGGGCGAGCACTTGGGCGAGCAGGCCGATGGTCAGCGTGTGGTAGCCGGGGTCCGCGCCCTCGTATTCCTGGAACCAGCCTTCCTCGTTCTGCCACTCGAGCACGCGCTCGAGCCGCGTCGTCCGTGCCGCTTCCCAAGGGTCGCGTCCGAGCAGACGCGCGGTCAATTCCAGGCACAAGACGATGAGCGCCTGATGATTGGTGAGACGGCCGCTCTCATGATGATGGGCCAGCCAGGTCGCGCGTTTTTCAAAAAACGCGAGAAGTTCCGCATCGTCCAACCCCAGCAGACGATAGCTTTCCAGGCCTGCCAGCAGTGAGAACGCCGCGGCGCCGCCCGCCTTTTCATAGGGAAAATAATCGTCGCACGAGCCGTCGGCGTGCGCCGCCCGCGCCATGTAGCGCAGCCCGGCGACGACCCATTCGCGGACCGCTTCGCGGCGATGATATGGATTGTCCGGCAGTTCCAGCGCATACACCAACGCCAGCGGCCACACGAATTCCTGCGCCATGCCACTGGGGAAGTCGATGATTTTGTAGTGCCAGAAATTGCGGTCGAAACACCCGTAGGTCGGACTTGCGGGATTGCGGTCCTGCAGGGTCAGCAATTGGGGAATGAGCGCGAGCGCTTCGCGGGCGAAGAGGTCTTTCATGAAAGAATGGAATGAAGAAGAGGGGGACGGATCGCGGAAGACATGAGAGAGCGGGAAGCGTTTTTTTCAACCGGTCCGCTTTCATCGACCCGCGCCCGCTCATGCGACGGTGGTTGGCCACAACTCACCGGCTGGCGGGGGCTCCTGTGGGAAACGGTCTGATACCGGTCGAAGCTGAGGCCGCGGATGCGGTGTCGGGGGCCGCCTGGTCGTATTCGGCTTTACGCAGGCGGAATTGGATGTCTTCCAAGAGTTTGCGGTTGACGGAAATGATGTCGGCGACAAAGCCGAGCACCCACAATTGCACCCCGATCAGGATCAGCACCGCTGCCGCGACCAAGCTCGGGACGTGCGCCCGCTCGGAGCCGGCAAAGAAGAGCCACAGCCAGCGCAGCGCGAGCAGGAAGCCTCCCGTCATCGGAATCGAACCGGCAAGCAAGAAGAACCGCAGCGGGCGATAGGTCGCGTAGATGCGGAAGATGGTGAAGATCGAACGCTGGATATAGGAGGTCATGCTTTTCATCAGCCGCGAAGGGCGCAGAAAAGCATTGGTGCGGACAGGCACGCTCTTGATGCGCAGGCCTTTTTGACCCGCCTGGATGATCGTTTCCAGCGTATAGGTGTATTCGCTGAAGACATTGAGACGCATCGCCGCCCCGCGCGTCATGGCGCGGAAGCCACTCGGCGCGTCTTGCACCGTGGTGCGGCTGAACCAGCGCACCACCGAACTGCCCAGCCGCTGCAGCAGTTTTTTCAGCGGGGAAAAATGTTCGATGTCGGTGATCGGCCGCTCGCCGATGATGATTTCCGCCTCACCGGCCAGCAACGGGGCGGTCAGCCGCGGAATGTCGGCGGCCTGATACTGGTTGTCCGCGTCCGTATTGACGATCACGTCGGCTCCGAGCTTCAGACAGGCATCCAGCCCCGCCATGTAGGCGATGGCGAGGCCCCGGTTGACGACCAGATCGACCACATGGTCCACGCCGTGCGCTTTTGCCACCTCAATGGTCCGGTCCTGGCTGCCGTCGTTGATAATCAGCCACTCCACCCGGTCGAAGCCGTCCACCTCCCGCGGCAGATCCTTCAAGGCGACAGGCAGCGAGTGTTCCTCGTTGAAGCAAGGGATTTGAATGATGAGTTTCTTCACAAAAAATGCGGGACAAGCGTCCGGGTTTTACGTGGGAGCCCGGTCGAAGTCAAGATTTCCTCCGCCTGGTGATTCGCCCTTGCGGCGAGGAGAAACTAAAGCCCGCGCCAACGATCTTGTATTTGCCATTCATACGTAAAATTTTGCATTGCGCCTGGAAAAATTCACTTCCCAGTCCACCGGCCTCTCGGCGGTGGTCAGATATCCGGTGGCCTCCACGAACTTGCGGAACTGCGCGTTGGTGACGCAGTGCTCGTCCATCCAGAAACCGTCCAGCTTCACCGAGTGCGCGGGACGTTCGTTTTTCATGCTGCGCGCATCATCCGTTCCCATGGTGAAGGAGCCGCCGGGAATCCAAACCATGCCCTTTGGCGTCTCCGCTCCAAGAGGAGCAGAGACGGCCAGGGATGTGACTGCCAGGGCAAGGGCTAGATGATGACGCGGCGGGGACACGTAAGACACGAGGTTGGCGCGAGGTCAGCGAGAGGCTGGCGCGGGGCTTTTTTCGATGTTTTCGCGGATTTTTTTCAGACTGAAACTGCCGGGCGTCTGGCTCGGCGGATATTCTTTCAGACTGAGCAGGAATTTGCCGATGAGCTGCTGGATGGGCACGACGATGAAGGCGCGGTCGAGTCCCCAGTCGTTGACGGTGTTGGAGTTTTCACGGGCCAGCTCAAAAGGGTCGCGGCGCAGGTGGGCCATCGCGGGGGCGCGCAGCTCGACGAAGGGTTCCTTCCAGACGCCGAGCTGTTTGCCGCGGTTTTCCAGGAAGGTGATTTTCCAGTCGCCATAGCGCACGGCGGCGATGTCACCTTCATCGGTGACGTAGATGAACTCCATGCGCGGGGATTCCTTTTCAGCGCCGGTGAGATAGCCGAGCTGGTTGTAGCCGTCGAGGTAGTTGCGGTAAGTGCGGCCGTTGATCTCGGCGCCTTCTTTGATCTTTTCGACGATCTTGTCATCACCACCGGCGGCGGCGAAGGTGGGCAGCCAGTCTTCGTGGGCGACGATGCCGTTGAGGGTTTCACCGGCGGGGAATTTGCCGGGCCAGCGGACGAAGCAGGGGACGCGATAGGCACCTTCCCAATTGGAGTTTTTCTCGCCGTAGAATGGCGTGGTGGCGGCGTCCGGCCAAGTGTTGAAGTGCGGGCCGTTATCGGTGGCGTATTGGACGATGGTGTTTTCGGCGATGCCGAGATCATTGAGGAGTTTCAGCAGCTCGCCGACATGCATGTCATGCTCGACCATGCCGTCGCCGTATTCGTCCTGGCCGGAGAGGCCGCGATGTTCTGCTTTGACGTGGGTGCGGAAGTGCATGCGGGTGCCGTTCCACCAGCAGAAGAAGGGTTTGCCTGCCTGGTGCTGGCGGGTGATGAAGTCCTTCGCGGCGGCGACCGTTTCATCGTCGATGGTTTCCATGCGCTTCCTAGTCAGCGGGCCGGTGTCTTCGATCTTGCCGTCGGCGGTGGATTTGATGACGCCGCGCGGGCCGTATTTTTTCCGGAACTCGGGGTTCTTGGGGTAATCGGGGTGCTCGGGTTCTTCCTCGGCGTTGAGGTGATAGAGGTTGCCGAGGAATTCATCGAAGCCGTGCTGCGTGGGCAGATGCTCGTCGAGATCGCCCATGTGGTTCTTGCCGAACTGGCCGGTGGCGTAGCCGAGGCTCTTCATCACGGAGGCCATGGTGA
>CAZQUC010000288.1:0-5782 GCA_964596095.1 uncultured Enterobacteriaceae bacterium | reverse complement strand
ACCACGCTGCTGCGGCCGACTTCGCTGCCGGTGCCGGCGGTGGTAGGAATGGCGATGAAGGGCGGCAGTTTCGCATAATCGTGCTGCCAGGAAAATCCGGCGAGGCCGAGGTCGCCATGCGCCGCGAGCCAGCGCGCGATTTTCGCGGTGTCGAGCGCGCTGCCGCCGCCGAGGCCGATCACGCCATCGCAGCCGTGCGCCGCGAAGGCCACAGCCACGGCGCGCACATTGTCTTCGATGGGATTTGGATGCACGGCGTCGCTCACGGGCGCGTCGGGCAGCAACGCCGCAATGTCGGCGAAAGCTTGTGTCGCGCGCAGGCCGGGATCGGTGACGAGCAGCGGCTTCGTGACGCCGAGCGCGGCGAGAGCGGCGGGCAGCTCACGACGCCGGCCCGCGCCGAAGCGGATCGGGGTCGGAAAGGCGATATTGGTATCGGTCATGCAGGATCAGGCGAGTTGAAGAAACCGGGCGAAGAGTTGCGGCGCGTGCGGCGTGGAGGTGGTGGCGTTGAGCGCGGCGTCGATGTCGAACGGGACGGTGTCGCGCAGGGTTTCGCGGCGTTCAGCCCACAGCACGCGCAGGAGTTCGGGCGTGAATTCGGGGTGGAATTGCACGCTGAATTGCCGCGGACCATAGGCCAGCGCCTGCACCGGCGTGTGCGCATTTCCGCCAAGCAGGGTGGCATTTCGCGGCACCGTCAGCACCGCGTCCTGGTGGCTTTCGATGAAGAGGCGCGGCTCGGTGGCGTCTTCGGCAAACAGCGAGCTGGCCTCGCCGGCGGGCGTGAGGTCGATGGCCACCGTGCCCAATTCCCAGCCAGCGGGATTCCGCGCCACTTCAGCGCCGGCGGCGCGGGCCATCACCTGATGGCCATGGCACACGCCGAAGAGCGGCCGCCCTTCCTCCAGCCACCCGCGCACCAATTGTAAGTAGGCGAGAGCCTCCGATTCGTGGGACCACGCATCGCGCGGCGACCCGCTGAGAAGGATCGCGTCCGCTCGCGCCGCCCGTGCCGGCAGCTCCGGATCGCTCGCTCCGGCTGCCTCCACGCGCCATCCCGGAATCCCTTCCAACGCGCGGCCGAACCAAGCCGGCGGCCCGCCGAGTTTTTCGATGGCTTCTTCGGAGGGATATTCCACCGCATCGACGATGAGGACGTGTTTCATGACAATGAGGCAACGAGTCGCCGCCGGGGCGAAGATGTCTCCATTATTTCGTGCGGGCGCAACGGGATTGTGCCAGCCGAACGCGAGTGTGGGCCACGGCAGAAGGGGGAGCGGGCGTCCCGCCTTCTCGCGTCTTCTGTTTGAATCGCCCCTCGCATTCCCCACGCGGCGTGCTAGGCTCCGCATTCGTTTTTTCCATTATCGAATGATTGCCACTGTTGATCCCGTTTCCGCCGCGCCTGCGGGCGCTTCCGCCGCCGACCATGAGGGGGCGGCCTTGCTGGCTGCGTTGCCGCCGTTGGAGAGCGTGCCGGAGTGGTTCGCCCGGCGGCAGGCGGCGGCGCGGGAAGAGTTCGCCCGTCGCGCCGCGCCACGCCGGCAGGATGAGGGCTGGCGGTTTGCGGATTTGAAGAAACTGGACCTCGCCGGGTATCGGCCGGGCGCGGCCTTCACGGCGGCGGAACAGGAAGAGGCATTGACGCGATCTCGCGGGCTGGAGCATCCGGCGGCGCGGTTGGTGCTCGGCAATGACGCGGTATTGCGCGCGGAGACGGCGGCGGCCGACGGCATTCTCGTGCTGCCGTTGCGCGAGGCATTGCAGACGCACAGCGAACTGATTGAGCGGCACTTCATGGCGCAGGCTGCGGGGCTGGGCGGGGAGAAATTTTACGCGTTGCACGCGGCGGCGTTACGTGGCGGCGTGTTTATTTACGTGCCGGACGGCGTGGAGGTCGAACGGCCGGTGGAGCTTCACCAATGGCTGGGTGGGGAAGACGCCGCCGTGTTCCCGCACACGCTGATCGTGGCGGGGAAGCACGCCAAAGTGACGGTGGTGGATTATTTCCAGTCGCTGGCCTCCGAGCCGGGGTTCGCCTGCGGGGTCACCGACCTCTCCGCCGACGAAGGCGCGTCCATCAATTACGTGTGTTGCCAGCGGTGGAGCCGCAAGGTGCGGGCGATCCATTTCGTCAGCACGACGGCGGGCCGCCACGCGCAGGTGAAGAGCACCTTCCTCCACCTCGGCGCGGCCTGGGCGCGCACGGAGAGTTTTTGCCTGGCCTCGGGCGAAGGGTCGCGCAGCGAGATGCTCTCGCTCGCGGTGGCGGAGGGCACGCAGGAGATCGATTGCCGCACACGGCAGATCCACCACCAGCCGCAGACGTTCTCCAACCTGCTTTTCAAGAACGTGCTCTTCGACCAGGCGCGCACGATTTTCTCCGGTCTCATCTTTGTGGAGGAAGGCGCGCATTACACTGATGCCTACCAGACGTGCCGCAATCTCCTGCTGAGCGACGAGGCCGAAGCCACCGCGCTGCCGGGGCTGGAGATTAACGCCGATCAGGTCAAATGCTCGCACGGCGCGACGACCGGGCCGCTGGGTGATGAGGAAGTGTATTACCTGCGCAGCCGCGGTCTGCGCGAGGACAGCGCGCGGCAATTGCTCGCGCTGGGATTCTGCCGCGAGGTCATCGACCGCGTGGACCACGCCGAGCTGGAGGGGGCGCTCGCGGGCATGGTCGAGGAAAAATTCCGCCGTATGAAGAAGCCCGCCGCGCCGGTCATGGGTTCGTGATGAGATCGACCAGCCCCGGCCCGTAACGCGTCCACAGATCGTCGGCGTCGTGGTGCAGGAGTTGGGGCAATTCCAGGGTGAGGATCGGCCGGCCCAGGGTTTCGCCGAACCACGCGCCGAGCGAGCCGGGGCGCGCGCCGAGTTTTTTCACCGGCAGGCCCGTCGCGGTCGAGAGCCGCGCGGCCAGCTCCTCGGCGGGGGACGGACCGTCGTAGTCCACGCAATCGAGCGGCTGGTGGATGCTGACGATGAAGTCGGGGTGTGTGCGCTCGATCAAGGCGGCCAACGCCTGGCTTTCCGGCTCGGACAACGGATTGAGCCCGAAGCGCCCGTTGTCCTCGCGGTTGGCGGCGGGGAAGTTGCGGTTGAGGTCGATGCCGCGCGCGTTGAAGCGTCGATGCGCCGCGAGGCCGTCCGGATTCGCCACCGGCAGGACCAGCACCGTGGTGTCCGGGTAAAGGTCCGGATGAGTCGCCAGCCATTCCACGAGTTTTTCCACCAGCGGCGTGCCCGCCCCTTCGGTGCCATGGATCGAGGCCATGATCAGCACCACGCGCGGCCCTTCGCCGAAAAAATGACACTCCAGCGGACGGTCCTCCACCGAGCGACCGATGATTTCCATGCGGCCCGTGGCCGGCGGGGGAGCGACGAGTGACGTGTGCCGGTGGTTGAGCTGAATCGCCAGTCCCAGCACGATCAACAGGGCGGCCGTGACCACCACCGCCGGCCACCGTTTTCCCCAGCGTGCTTCGTTCATGCCCAGCCGATGCCGAAAAACGCTCCCTTTGTCAATGCGCCGCCTCTCCAATCAGTCCCGCCCACCATGTCCATGCGGCCTATGCGGTCCATTGCCCCCTTGAAGACCGCGCCCCTCTCCGCCATGCTGCCCGCTTGAGCGATACCACCGATACCACCCCAACCACCCGCCTCCTTAGCACCGACGAAATGTCCGACTTCACCGCCGCCGTGCGTGCCGCGGCCGAAGTCCTGCGCGGCGGCGACGTCGTGGCCCTGCCGACCGAAACGGTCTATGGCCTCGCCGCCAACGCCCTCGATCCGGCGGCGGTCGCGAAAATCTTCGCCGTCAAAGAGCGCCCGTCGTTCGATCCCCTCATCGTGCATGTGCGGAACTTCGACGCGGCGCGCGCGTTGGCCGAGATCCCGGAGGAAGTGGCCGGCGTAGTGGCGAAATTGGCCGACGCGTTCTGGCCGGGACCGCTGACCTTCGTCCTGCCGAAAAAAAGCATGGTGCCGGACCTCGTGACGAGCGGGCTGCCCACGGTGGCGGTCCGCGCGCCGGCGCATCCCGTCTTCCGGCGCGTGCTCAAGGAATGCGGCTTTCCGCTCGCCGCGCCCAGCGCCAACCGTTTCGGCCGCATCAGCCCGACCACGGCCGGCGCGGTGCGCAAGGAACTCGGCGGCCGCATCCCGCTCATCGTCGATGGCGGGGCCTGCGGTGAGGGACTCGAATCCACCATCGTGCGCGTTTCGCAGCCGTCGGGGCAGCCGAAGCCACTCCTGGAAGTGCTGCGCGCCGGCCCCGTCACCCGCGAGATGTTGAAACCTTTCGGCATCGTGAAAACCAAGGTGGCGCCACCGGAAACCCATCCCGACGCGCCGGGACGGCTGGCGCATCATTATGCGCCCACCACGCCGCTGCGCCTGCTGGGCGCGGACGAAGTCTTCACTCCCGAGCCGGGCAAAACCTACGGCTGGCTTTCCCTCGATGGCGAACCCGATCCGCGCCGCGGCCTTCATCCTGAGGCTTTCGCCGCCGTGGTCGTGCTCAGCCCGGGCAGCGGGAAATTGAGTGAAGCCGCCATCCGCCTCTTCGCCCTGCTCCGCCAGCTCGATGAGGCGGGGGTGGACGAATTGATCGCCGGGCCGGTGCCTGAAACCGGGTTGGGCGTGGCCATTATGGACCGCCTGCGCAAAGCCTCCACCCACTGAGACGAATCCGGAGTCTCACGTATTGACATTATAACTACAAAGATTTCTTGCGCCCCTCTTGCGAAAACGTTAAAATTCATTTGCCGATTGCAAAAGACAAGCATTGCACGGATCAATCGCCCACGCACGTTCACCCGCGCCGATTCCGGCCAAACCCACTCCATTTCACGTCATGAAACCACAATCCGTTCTGTTCCGTTGCCGCCGCAAGCAGGCCTTCACCTTGGTGGAATTGCTCGTCGTGCTGGCGATCATCGCCATGCTGGCCGGCATCGCGTTCCCCTCGTTTGGCGCGATCATGCGCAAAATGAAACGCGAGCAGGGACGCCAGATGGCCCAGCAAGTGGTCAATGCCATCAAGGCTTACCAAACCGAATATAGCAAATATCCGGTGCCGCCGGGATCTGAAGGCGGGGAATTGGAAGCCATGCGCACCGACGAAATCTTGGTCGGCACGCTGCTCGGAACCAATCTGGACATGAACCCCAAGAAAATCCAGTATCTGCCCGACTTGAAACCCGTCGAGCAAGGGAAGGGACCGGGACTCTTCACGAATGGCGACCAAGCCTCGCTGGTGGATCCGTGGGGTGAGGAATATTACCTCCACATGGATCTGGACTACGATGGCAAGATCGAAAATCCCAATCCGGAATCCACCGCCACCACCGTTTTCCAAGGCATCCTGGTTTACTCCTCCGGGGAAGACAAAGATTCCGCCACTTGGGAGGACAACGTCACGACTTGGTCCAACGATAAAGCCAATCCCAATCAGCAGCAGGGCCGTTGATCGGATAAGCGAGCACCTCTCCCGTCGCTCCTGATATGTATTGAGCCGCGAAGCGGCGACATGGGTGGGGTGGTGCCTCCGGCCCGCCTTGTCCGGCGTCCCGCCGGAGGGTGCGCCCGGGGAGACATTTCCAGGGGATCATCCAGAGAACCGAGGCTGCTCTTCTTTTGTGGAAGGCGAGACGCCTTCCACGGCGGCCAGGATGGCCACCCTACCCGCGGCTACTCCGGGAATGGATCGCGTCACATCGCCAGCCGCGCCGCCTGTTGGCCGAGCCACGCGACGGCTTCCGCGATCCGTTCG
>CAZQUC010000287.1:2285-5796 GCA_964596095.1 uncultured Enterobacteriaceae bacterium | reverse complement strand
GAAGCGAATTCCTGACCGCCAGCGACCCATTTGTGCCCTCCATCAAATCCGTATCATCCGTGGTGCAGAAGGCGCGTTCGCTCCCGCATCCTCAAAAAAACATCTGCGTCGCAAAAGAATTGACATCCCGGGCAAATTTTTTTTAGTGGCTTTCTGTATCAAGTCCTGGCGAACTCGGCGAGTTCCCTCCATCATTCCTCTACTCATAGCACCATGAAAAACCAGTCGTTCCTGCGCTCTTTCGCGCTTCCCCTTCTTTGCGGTTCCCTGCTCCCTCTCGGCGCTGGAGCCCATGCCGCCACCACCATCTCCGCCTTCGGCGGCATCACTGAAGGATATTCATGGGGTGGCTACCTGTTTAACGGCTTCAGCGAGTCCTCGGAAAGCTTGTGGCTGGTGGAAGGCAGCAGCACCGGGACCGTGGCCTACGAGTGGGACGGAGGCACCATGGTCCTCGAAGGCGAGGCCCACTCCAGAACGCGGCTCATCAACGGCATGTGGCAGCAGCAGGTCTATGCCAGCGCCACCTTGACCGATCCCCACCGCTTCGCGGAGGGTGAGGACATATCACGATATGTGGATGGAGAGTTCGTGGGTGTGGATGGAGAAGGTGACGTTCCCTCTATCTTCGGAGCCAGCGCGACCTCACGCTTTATCACCAACGTGCAATACGGAGGCACCGCCATCGGCTACAATGCCGGCCTCACCTTCAGGGTGCATGGCTTCGTCAATAATGACAACCCGCTCGGCAACAGCTACGCCGGTATCGGCGTCCAGGCGTATAATGTCGGACAGCCATTCTCGTGGACCTCGCATCAGCTCGCCAATGGTGAGTTCGACTACTATTTCACCCTTGATCGCGTGCCCGTGGCGTCAGGCATCCAGACGCTCGATCTCTCGTTCCACGCGAGCGTCCAGATTGACGTGACGAATCACTTTCCGATCGAAGGAGATACCGCCTTCGGCCAGGTGTGGAGCGGCGTGGCGGATTTCTACCACACGCTGGAACTGGTGGGCATCGACGTCCGCGATGAAAATGGGAATGTGGTCTGGGACGCGGAAGTGTTCGCCGAAGACGGCTATCGGATTCCCGTCGTGGACGCCACCCTGCTGATTCCCGAGCCCTCCGCCGCCGTGCTGGTGCTGCTCAGCGGCGTGGCCTTGGGCCGCCGCCGCTCCCGTCGGATATGACCTCGTGGAAAGGAAGCGCCAGTCCCTTCGGCTGATGCCGGGGGTGAATTGTGCCAAAATTCCAGTCGAGGCTTTACCGGGGAACAAGACAAAACTCAGTCATCGTGCAGAGTGGGCGACGATTCTCACTCTGCTCCTGTGCTGAAAACAAACATCTTCGACTCGCGCGCCGGCGGCGAACCGGCGCCGGCCTTCGTGACCCGCGAGGCGGCGCTGGGGCTCGACGGGAACGATCCGTTTTGCCAGGGGATTCGACCGTCATGAGCAAGCGGGTTGTCATCATCGGCGCGGGCGTGATCGGGCTGACCACGGCGCATTATTGCGCGGCGAGTGGGTTCGAGGTGACGATTGTCGAGCGCCAGCCCGCCCGGCGCGACGGCGCGTCTTACGGCAACGCGGGCATGATCGTGCCGAGCCATTTCATCCCCCTCGCAGCGCCGGGCATGGTCGCCCTCGGCCTCAAGTGGATGTGGAATCCCGCGTCGCCGTTCTACATCAAGCCCCGCCTCGACGCGGACCTGCTCGACTGGGGCCTCCAATTCTGGCGCGCGGCCAATGCGCAACACGTCCAGCGCTCAGCGCCGCTGTTGCGCGACCTCGCCCTCGCCAGCCGCGCTTGTTTCGAGGAACTGGCGGCGCAATGGGATTTCGGGCTGGTGAAAAGAGGCCTGCTCATGTTGTGCCACGGCGAGCGCGCCTTGCACGAGGAAGCCGCCGTCGCGGAGCAAGCGCGCGCCCTCGGCGTGCCGGCGGATGTGCTCGACGCACAACAAACCGCCGCGCTCGATCCCGGCGTGAGCCTCGATGTCGCCGGCGCGGTCTATTTTCCGATGGATGCCCATCTCACGCCGGGCCGGTTCATGGCGGCGTTGCAAGCCGATCTCGAGCGACGCGGTGTGACCTTCGCCTGGGGTAGCGAGGCGCAAGGCTGGCGCGTCGAGAGCGGCCGCCTGCGCGCTGTGGTCACGCCGGATCACGGCGAAATCGAAGCGGACGAGTTCGTGTTGTGCGGTGGTTCGTGGTCGCCCGGCTTGGTTCGGAAACTCGGGCTGCGCCTCCCGTTACAAGCCGGCAAAGGTTACAGCCTCACTCTCGCCGCGCCCCGCGAGTTGCCGCGGTTGTGCTCGATCCTCGCCGAAGCACGCGTCGCGGTCACGCCCATGGATGGCGCGCTGCGCGTCGGCGGCACCATGGAGATCGCCGGCCTCGACGAGACCATTCAGCCGACGCGTGTGCGCGGCATCATCGAGAGTTTCTGCCGGTATTTTCCGTGCTTTGAGCCGTCCGATTTCGACGGCGTCGCGCCGTGGGCCGGCCTGCGTCCCTGCTCGCCCGACGGCCTGCCCTACGTCGGCCGGACCGAAGCATTCCCCAACCTCTCGCTCGCCACGGGTCATTCCATGATGGGCGTAAGCCTCGGTCCCGTCACCGGCCGGCTCATCGCGGAAATCCTCGCCGGCGAGCCGCCTTCGCACGACCTCTGCCTGCTTTCTCCCGACCGTTTCCATCGCCAACGCAATCGCTAACCATCAACCACCACATCCACTGACATGAACTGGACCGGCGTCATTCCCGCCATCACCACGGCCTTTCATCCCGACCTCAGCGTCGATCACGCCTTCGTCGCCAAGCACGGCCAATGGCTCATCGAAAACGGCTGCACCGGCCTCGTCGCGCTCGGCTCGCTCGGCGAGGGTGCCACGCTGCGCTTCGACGAAAAAGTCGCCGTCCTCGACACGCTCGTCGCCGCGCTCGACGGCCAGGCGCCCGTCGTCGCAGGCGTCGCGGCGCTGAGCACCACGGAGGCGGTCGAGATCGCGCAGGCCGCCGCCGCCGCCGGCTGTTCCGGTCTTATGGTGCTGCCGCCTTACGTGTATTCCACCGACTGGCGCGAAATGAAAGCGCACGTCGAGGCCGTGATTCGCGCCACGCCGCTTTCCTGCATGCTCTACAACAACCCCATCGCCTACAAGACCGACTTCCTTCCCTGGCAAATCGCGGAGTTGGCGGAGGAGAACGAAAACCTCCACGCGGTGAAGGAATCGAGCAGCGACGTGCGGCGCGTCACCGCGCTCAAGGCCCTGATCGGCGACCGGCTTTCCCTCCTCGTCGGCGTCGATGACGCCATCGTCGAAGGCGTGCGAGCGGGCGCGACGGGGTGGATCGCGGGCACGGTCAATGCGTTGCCGAAGGAAGCGGTGGCGATCTTTGAAGGCGCGCGCGACGGCCAGGACGTGGGCGATCTTTACGCGTGGTCACTGCCCCTGCAGCGCATGGATACCGTGGTGAAATTCGTCCAACTCATCAAGCTCATCCAGCA
>CAZQUC010000287.1:0-2185 GCA_964596095.1 uncultured Enterobacteriaceae bacterium | reverse complement strand
ACCTTCTGGTATCGCGTGGACCTGCCGGAGAACGGACGGGAATTCGTCCTCGTGGATGCCGCCCAAGGCGTGCGCGCCCCGGCCTTCGATCACGCCCGCGTCGCCGAGGCCCTGGGCAACGTGCTGGGCAAACCGGTGGACGCCCGCGCGTTGCCCGTCGAGTCGCTCAGCTTCGAGGAAGGCGGCACGGTGGTCACACTCCATAGTCGCGAGGGCCATTGGAGGCTCGACCTCGCGAGCTACGCTCTCACGAGCACGGAAAAATCCGGTGGCGACGACAACGCCCTGCGCCCGCGCCGCGCGCCGCGTCCTTCGCGCACCACCGGCGGGGAGACGAGCATCACCTTCGTCAATCAGCGCCGGGGCGAGGTGGACCTTTTCTGGGTGCGGACGGATGGCGGCCGGCAGTTTTATGGCAGCGTGCCGCCCGACGGCGACCGCGAGCAGCACACTTATGCCGGTCACGTGTGGGTGGTCGCGGAGAAGAGCGGCGAAGTGATCGCGGCCTTCGAGGCAGAGGACCGACCGGGAACGGCGACCGTCACCGAACCGATGGAATTCGGACGCCCCCCGCGCGAACGAGGCCGGGGCGGACCAGGTCGTCGCGACAGCGCGCGATCGCCCGACGGAAAATGGGAGGCCCTCGTCCGTGGCGACAATCTCTTCCTCCGCGACACCACAACCGGCCACGAGCGGCAATTCACCCACGATGCGAATGCCGCCCACAGCTACGCACGCAACAATGAGGCGCGCCGTTCCGTCGAGATGGAATTCGAGGCCGCCGGCCCCGCGCAGCCCGAGCCCGAAATCTATTGGGCACCCGACTCGCGGCGTTTCGTCGCCATGCGCCATGTGCCGGGCTCGAAGCGCGCCATCACCATCGTCCAATCCTCGCCCGAGAGCCAACTTCAGCCGAAGCTCCTGACCATCCCTTATTTGAAGCCCGGCGACGACGTGCCTTACGCGAAGCCGCATCTCTTCGATGTCGGGACAGGCAAGGAAATCCCCGTGGATGACGCGCTCTTCGCTAACCCGTGGTCCATCGGCGACGTGCGGTGGCGCGCCGATGCCGGCGAGTTCACCTTCCTCTTCAACCAGCGCGGCCACCAGGCTCTGCGCCTCCTCGGCGTCGAGGCCGCCACCGGGGCCGTGCGTCCGATCATCAAGGAGACCAGCCGGACCTTCATCTGCTACTCGGGCAAGTTCTTCATCGAATACCTCGACCGGACCGGCGAAATCATCTGGATGTCCGAACGCGACGGGTGGAATCACCTCTACCTCTATGACGCGAAGACCGGCGCCGTGAAAAACCAGATCACCCAAGGCCAGTGGGGCGTGCGCGGCGTGGACCGCGTGGATGCCGACACGCGTCAGCTCTGGTTCCGCGCCAGCGGCATGAACTCCGGCGAAGATCCCTATTTCATCCACCACTATCGCGTGAACTTCGACGGCTCCGGCCTCATCGCGCTCACCGGCGGCCACGGCACGCACACCATCGCGTATTCCCCCGACCGCCGCTACCTCATCGACACATGGTCGCGCGTGGACCAGCCGCCCATCAACGACCTGCGTCGCGCCGCGGACGGCCAGCTCGTATGCCGGCTCGAAGAGGCCGACATCAGCGAATTGACCGCCGCCGGATGGAAGCCGCCCGAACCGCTCGTCGCCAAAGGCCGCGACGGCGTGACCGACATTTACGGCGTGATCTACCGGCCACAAAATTTCGATCCCGCGAAAAAATATCCCGTGCTCGAGGACATTTACGCCGGCCCGCAGGATTCCTTCGTGCCGAAGGCATTCAGCCCACGCTATCGTCACCAAGACCTCCTCGACCGCGGCTTCGTGATCGTGAAAATCGACGGCATGGGCACCTCGAACCGCTCGAAGGCCTTCCACGATGTCTGTTATAAAAACCTCGGCGACTCCGGCTTCCCCGACCGCCGCTTGTGGATCACGGCCGCTGCCGTGCGTTACCCTTCGCTCAATCTCGACCGCGTCGGCCTCTTCGGCACCTCTGCCGGCGGCCAGAGCGCGCTGCGCGGCCTGCTCGACCACGGCGATTTTTACAAAGCCGGCGTCGCCGACAGCGGCTGCCATGCCAACCGCATGGATAAAATCTGGTGGAACGAGCAATGGATGGGCTGGCCCGTGGATGAGAGCTACGCGCGCAGCTCCAACGTCGCCG